>JAAYHZ010000055.1 GCA_012744235.1 Clostridiaceae bacterium | reverse complement strand
TGTTGTGCAACTCACATTTCAAATTCTACAGTACGGCATCTTCTTTTTCAAAGTTCATTTTATTTCACTACAGGAATGCTCATTCAATATTCATCCGGGAATTTACCGCATGATATGATTTTTATTCGACGTTATACATTTTTTTCATGTCCGCAACGGATTTTACGATAATTTCTTTTAATACGTCGATATTGATATCTTCCAATTTATTAATGTAAATGCATGAACCCGAGCCGGCTTTGTATTTACCGAGTTTATTCAGAAGATCTTGATAATTGCTTGCTCCCGACATAATGTATAGGGATATTTATTGTTTTCTCGGTGAAAAAGCGATTAACGGCCAATCTCCTTCTTGCTTGCTTCTTTCCGATTTGTAATGATAGGAACCGTATCCGATCATGTTGTTGCTCCAATACTCGGCTTTTTTATTTAATACGCTATCAAAAACTTTTTTTAATTCGATACTGTCCATCCTCTTTTTTTCAGGCTCGACACTCATCAAGTATTCATCGACATTAAGGTCCGTCCGCTTTGTTTTTATTTCACCCATCATCAATCTCCTCGGACAATTTGTTTTTCATACGTTTATTTTACCGGAATTCTTTATTGTCTGAATGATAATGTTTTGTTGCTTTCTTTTAACAAATATAATATTCTTTTAACGGAGAACATAAAAGTTGTAATTTAATCTGTTGAATGGACGCAGATTAATAAGAAGAGACAAATTTGTTATCGATTTTTATAAAAAATGAATAGTTAATTCGGTATACTTTTGCACGGATTTGTGATAAAATGGCACACTGATTCGTGTTTTATGTTTATTCAACAAAGTTGGGAGGATCGAAGGATAATGTCAATCGTAAGTCTGGTTATCATTGCGTCTATTTTGGCCGTCTCTTTCGCCGCTTTTAACTTCGTAAAGGTTAAGAGAATGGATGAAGGTACGGAGAAAATGAAGGAAATTGCAGCTGCAATCCGTATTGGCGCAAATGCATTTATTAACTACGAGTACAAGGTTCTTTATGCGGTTGTTGCAATCGTAGCCGTTTTAATGGTCGTGTTGACCTCTTGGTATGCCGCCGTTTCATTGGTCATCGGATCGCTGTTAAGCGGTGCTGCCGGATTTATAGGTATGAAAATTGCAACTTACGCAAACGTTCGAGTTTCAAACGAAGCGCGTACAACGAAAGATATAGGTAAAACCGTAAAAGTCGCCATTCGCGGCGGTTCGGTTATGGGCTTGTGTGTATCGGGCTTTGCTTTATTCGGTTTATTTTTAGTTTATGTTATTTTCGGTTTGCTGCTGGGACAATTGGAGGATTTGAGTTCATATACAAACTGGCTCGGCGTTTCATTCATTCCCTTTACAATGAGCTTGTCCGGTTATGCGTTAGGTTGTTCCATGGTAGCGATGTTCAACCGTGTCGGTGGCGGTATCTATACGAAAGCTGCCGATATGGGAGCGGATTTGGTAGGTAAGACGGAAGCTCATATTCCGGAAGACGACCCTCGTAACCCCGCTACCATTGCGGATAATGTAGGGGATAACGTTGGAGACGTTGCCGGCTTAGGCTCCGACTTATTGGAAAGCTATGTTGGCTCCATTGTTTCCGCTATTATTTTAGGGTACCACTTGGTTATTTCGGCGCAAGCTAACGGAAGTGTTATTGCGGACGGTATGCTAACGAAGTTAATCATGTTCCCGCTGGCTTTTGTTGCCACCGGCTTGATTTCTTGCTGTTTAGGTATTGCAACCATCATTTTCAAATCAAAAATGTCCCACGACCCTCATAAGGATCTTAACTTAGCCACATATATATCTGCAGGATTAACCATCTTATTTGGTTTTGTTTCATCCTACGTCATTTTTGGTAAAGTTGAAAATCTCGGTACATTCAATTTTGCAGCCGGTTGGATTTCTCCTTGGATTGCCGCTACCATTGGTGTGGCTGCCGGTGTTATCATAGGCGCTATTGCCGAATACTATACCTCGGATGGATTTAACCCCACAAAAAATCTTGCGCATGCATCTCTTGAGGGTTCCGCTTTAACAATCACCCAAGGCTTGGCGTTAGGCATGAAATCTTGTATGGCTCCTTGTATTATATTGGCCGGCGGAATCATTTTTGCCTATGCCATCTCGGGTCTTTACGGAGTTGCGATATCGGCTATGGGTATGCTTTCCTTCGTAGCCGCCACGGTTTCCGTAGACACATACGGTCCGATTTCGGACAATGCCGGCGGTATTTCTGAAATGTCCGGACTTGAAAAGGATGTTCGCCGTATTACGGACACATTGGACTCCGTAGGAAATACAACCGCAGCCATCGGTAAAGGATTTGCTATCGGATCGGGAGCGTTAGCCGCTTTGGCTTTAATGATTTCCTATTTGTATTCATACAACGAAATCGGAACCAACTTATTATTAAATATTGTTAAGCCTATTGTTCTGGCCGGTGCTATCGTCGGAGGCGCTTTGCCGTTTATGTTCTCCGGTATCTTGATTGAAGCCGTAGCAAAGGCCGCTCGTAAGATGGTGGACGAAGTTCGCCGTCAATTTAGAGAAATTAAAGGTATTATGGACGGATCCGAAAAACCGGATTACAAAACTTGTATCGAAATCTCCACAAAAGGTGCGATTAGCGAAATGAAGTTCCCGTCTATAATGGCTATTGTGGTTCCCGTGGTTTGCGGTTTCATTTTCGGTCCCGAGTTTGTAGGAGGTCTGATCATCGGATGTACGATATCCGCTATCATGCTTGCTCTGTTCTGCGGCAATGCAGGAGGCGCTTGGGATAATGCGAAGAAACACATTGAATCCGGCGGAATCGAAGGAGTCGGAAAAGGCACGTCCGCTCATGACTCCGCAGTTGTCGGAGATACGGTAGGAGATCCTTTGAAAGATACCGTAGGCCCGTGCTTGGATATCTTTATTAAGATTATGTCAACGGTATCCCTTGTTGCCGTCAGCATTTTCAGTAAATACAATTTGGCGGATCTTTTATCAAATTTATTTAAATAGATTCATTATATATAAAAGAAAGCCCGAACAAGAAGGATTCGGGCTTTTTTGAATTTTTATTGTCAACCATATATTTATAACGGTTGACAATCGGGAGCTTATTCTATAAAATATCGAAAGATATTTTTCCGGGAAGGTTTTTATGAAAAACAGACAAGACATATACCGAATGGTATTAACGGCCGTAGCGGCCGCCGTACTATGTGTTTTGGGCCCTTTGTCCATACCCATCGGCATTGTACCCATTTCCTTTACGAATTTTGCCCTTTTCATTTCCCTGTACGCTTTGGGTATGAAAAACGGTACATACGGCTATATTATCTATTTACTCATCGGCCTTACGGGGGTACCGGTGTTTTCGAATTTCAGCGGAGGCATAGGAAAATTGCTCGGCCCTACGGGAGGCTACTTAATAGGAATGATCTTTACCGCCGTTATTGCAGGGCTTTTCATCGATCGTTTTTTGAATAAGAAAATCCTATGTTTTTTGGGAATGGTTATCGGAGCCTTGGTATGCTATCTATTCGGTCCCGCTTGGCTTTCCTATCAAGGACATATGTCCATCGCCCAATCTCTATCCGTTGGCGTTATTCCCTTTATTCCCGGCGATTTGGCTAAAATTCTAATTGTCGCCCTGATCGGACCGAAGATTCGAAAACGGCTGACGGAATCACGGGTCGACTCGTAATCAATTTTATATCTCCATTCATAACCGGCTTGCAATGCCGGTTTTTTATGTGCGCGCGGCATGCGCGCGACCTTGACGGTGAAAGTCCGTTACGGGGGTTGATAGCACCAACCGTTAGCCAAAGACAAGGGTGTCCATCGTGAGGTGGAATCTGAAGGAAGTCGGAG
>JAAYHZ010000054.1 GCA_012744235.1 Clostridiaceae bacterium | reverse complement strand
CCTTTTTTCATATCGATTTTTTTACCCAATGCCTCCATGGCTCCGACGGTTGCCGATATATCATCGGAGAAAGCGACGGAATCAATGACACAAGGTTCCTTTGACGGTACCGCCGCCAATAACAGACGGTGGGCTTGGCTTTTCGAAGGAGGCACAAAAAGGGTTCCTTTTAACTTTGAAGGATAAACGGTAACCTGCATCATTTTTCCTCCCAACCGAGAAATTGTATCGCATCCCCTACGTCCATCTTTTTAATGAAGCAGGAACCGATTTCTTTTAACAACACCAAATTCATTTGACCGCTTCTGGCTTTTTTATCTCTTAACAAAAAGGAAACGGCCGCTCTCTTGTCTACCGCAGGCATTTCCGTAGGAAGTCCGTAGGCGTCACACAGCTTTTGTATTTGATCCGCCGTTCCGGAAAGAGTACACCCGAGGGCTTCCGACCGCTTGGTTATGTCGATCATACCCAAAGCCACTGCATACCCGTGAGGCAAGCCCTCGAAATCGTTCAGCCCTTCCAAAACATGGGCGACGGTATGGCCGAAATTTAAAATCATACGTAATCCCGTATCAAAGCAATCCTCTTCCACAACCTCTTTCTTAATCTTGCATGCTTGAAGAATGAGCTCCGAAAGGTGCGGGAATATATTGTCCGAATGCGTTTTTAAAATACGGAACATCTCTTTGTCGCGAATGCAGGCATACTTGATCATTTCCGCCATACCGGCCGAAAAGTCCGTTTTCGAAAGGGTTGTCAAGACTTGAGGGTCGATGCAAACCAAGTCCGGCTGCTTGAAAGCGCCTATCGTGTTTTTCCCCCATTTGGTGTCAATGGCGGTCTTTCCTCCGATGCTGCTGTCAATCTGGGCCAGAAGGGTTGTCGGAGCTTGGATTAATTTCATTCCCCTTTGCCATAAGGCGGCGGCAAAGCCGGATAAGTCTCCTATGACTCCTCCTCCTAAGGCCATTACCGCATCGCTTCTCGTAAAGCCGTTTTCTCCCAAGCAATCCAAGATTATATTCAAGTATTCAAAGGATTTTGTCCTCTCCCCGAAAGGCAATACCTTTTTGACGCAAGGGATGCCGGAGCGTGCCAAGGATTCATAAACGCTTTTGCCGTATAGCTTCTCCACGTTTTCGTCGGTCACGATTAAAACCTTAGACAAAGGAAACAGGTTCCTTACAAGCTCCGGTAATCGATGCAGCAGCCCTTCTTCAATTAATATCACGGAACGGCTGTCTGTTGCCGTTAAATTCAATTCCTTCATGTTCATATCCTCATCAAAGACCGTATATCCGTATTTTAACACGCCAATTTTCCGATCATTAAATTAATTTCATTCATTAATTTTTTATAGCTTTCGAGGGTTAAAGACTGTGCTCCGTCGGATAGAGCTTTTTCCGGATTCGGATGCACCTCTACCATGAGTCCGTCGGCTCCCGCCGCTACCGCCGCTTTTGCCAAAGGCTCTACCATCCACCACCTTCCTGTCGCGTGGCTGGGGTCGGCGATTATGGGCAAATGGCTGTAGTGCTTAATCATGGGTATGGCGCTGATATCGAAGGTGTTGCGGGTGTAGGTTTCGAATGTTCTTATTCCTCTTTCGCACAAAATGACGTTTTTATTCCCCTCCGCCATAATATACTCCGCCGACATAAGCCATTCCTCCATGGTGGCCGACATTCCCCTCTTTAAAATAACCGGTTTTTGGACCCTGCCCAGTTCTTTTAACAAGGAAAAATTCTGCATGTTTCGAGCGCCTACTTGGATGATATCCACATCCCGGACAAAACGGTCCAATTGGTCCGTTGACAATATTTCCGAGACAATCAGCAAGCCGGTTTCTTCCTTTGCCAGCTTGAGCAAATCCAATCCCCGCTCCCCTAATCCTTGGAAGCTGTAGGGGGATGTTCGAGGTTTGTATGCGCCGCCTCGTAAGAATTTTGCTCCGGATTTTTTTACTTCCCGTGCAACGGTCAAAATCTGTTCCTCGCTTTCTACGGAGCAAGGACCTGCAATAACGGCAAATTCTCCTCCTCCGATGGTGCAGTCGCCTACTTTGACCGTCGTATTCTCCGGATGGAAAAGCCGATTCGCTTGCTTGTACGGTTCTTGTACATGAATGATTCGGTGAACAATGTCGGAATTGAGTATGGTCCCTTCATTAACCGACCGTGTATCGCCGATTAACGCCAAAATGGTGTAGTCCACGCCTTTGGTTCTTTCCACACGTATTTGACTGCTTTCTAACGTCCGGATCAATTCCTCGATCTTCTTTTCTTCCACATTGGTTTTTAAAACTAATATCATGGGGTGTCCTCCTTCACTTATTATCTTTCGGAAGGCTTTTTTCGATTCGGCTCCCCCTGTTTTTTGGGCAACCGGTTTTGACGAAGATCCGAACCGGATGTATCAAAAAAGCGGGGGGCTGAATCCGCCTCCCGCTTTGATTTTCTTAACCAAAACCTAAGGTCTTACGATTCGCCCGGTTCTAAAGAAAAAGAAATAAAACGCAAAAAAGGCATAGGTAAAGAAGCTAAAGTAGCTATTCAAATTTAACTTTATTCTTCTTTCCGGGCGATAAGTTTCCATAAAACCTTACCTCTTAATAAATTTAGGATATTATATGACGAACAAAGCCTCCATGTCAACACTTTTTTATATCCCCAGCAAAATTGTTGCAAATCGGAAATACAGCAAAAGGGCAACGGCGTCCACAATGGTTGTAATCAAAGGACTCGCCATGATGGCCGGATCCAGCTTTACCTTCTTAGCGGCTAAGGGGAGCGTTCCTCCCACAAGCTTTGCTACAATCACAGTAAGCATCAAGGTTATACTTACGGTTAAAGCGATAAAAGTATCTACCTTCACAAGGACTAAAAGCCTTAAAAAATTAACGGAAGATAATACAATCCCCACTAATATACTGACTCTTAGCTCTTTCCAAATCACTTTCAAAATATCATTTGGTTGTATTTCTCCTAATGCGAGACCTCTAATTATCATGGTTGAGGACTGGGAACCGGAATTTCCACCCGTATCCATAATCATGGGAATAAAGGATGCAAGTATCACTACCGCTTGCAGAGCATCATCGTACTTGCTTATAATATTTCCCGTAAATGTAGCGGAAATCATTAAAATTAGAAGCCAAAAAATACGGTTTTTAGCCAACTCCAGTACGCCGGTTTTCAAATATTCCTTTTCCGAGGGCTGCATGGCTGCCATCAATTGAAAGTCTTCCGTAGCTTCTTGGTCCATAATGTCGACTACGTCGTCAACGGTAACAATCCCTACCAAACGGTATTCGTTATCCGTCACCGGCAGCGATAGCAAGTCATACTTTTTGAACAGGGACACCAAAACTTCTCGGTGGTCGTGGGTATTCGCCGATTTGATATCCGTTTCCATGATGTCCTCTAGCTTTTCGTTATCGTCGCTTAAAATCAGCTTACGGATGGATATGACGCCTTCCAAAATACGGTTGTTATCCAGAACATAACAATTGTCAATGGTTTCTTTATCCACCCCGGTTTCCTTTACGTGTTGAATCGCTTCGCGGACCGTCATTTCCTTCTTTAAGTCCACAAATTCGATGGTCATGATGCTGCCGACGGAATCCTCCGGATAATTTAAAAATTGATTGATCAGCTTTCTCGTTTCGGGATCCGTGTTTCTTAAAACCCTCTTGACCACATTCGCCGGCATTTCTTCCAAAAAGTCGACGGCATCGTCAAGAAACAAAGTATCGATAATATTTTTGATTTCTTTATCCGTAATGGATTCGACAATAAACTCCTGAAGCTCCGACGGTATGTATGAAAAAACTCCTGCCGCCATTTCCTTCGGCAATATGCGAAACAGGATTAAAAGCTTATCCTTATCGATTTCTTCTACGATCTGAGCGATGTCCACCACGTTCATTTCAATAAGCATGTTTCGGACTTCGGCATATTTATTTCTATTAATTAAATCCAAAATCCATTCACTCATGGGGCTGTCCTCCTTTCATTTTTTAAGCAAAAAAATTCCGATAAAGCAAAACGCTTTTTTGCTTTATTTCATAATACTTTCCGTATAACGGTTAGGCAGGGACAGCGAAAGAATCGATTGAAAACGTATAAAAGAAAAGAGGTTAACCGACATGGCAATTACAAGAAGCACAAAAGAACAGAGCCAAAGGAGACTCCTTCGGTGCCTTTTTCTTTATACGTAATCGTATACCTCCACTGCCGGAACTACTTCCGCCTGACTCCATTCTTTTCACCTCCCGGATTTATAAGCCAAAATTGAAATTCATTGTTTAACGATAAACCCAAGTATATCATATTCAAATGGAGATGAAAAGGTACTTGATAAATTTATATCAGTTTCTATTGCTAATTCCCAAAAGGTGAAACAATTCATAACAGAAGCTGTGTTCGATGGTTCCGGTGATATACCATATTCCGAAGGCCAAGGTCGCCAGTGCAAAAATACAATACATAATCATCTGCTTTTTGTCGTTTTCTTTTTTCAACAATCGGATGTCATAAATACTTAAACCGATTAAAAGAACCAACACAAGGACCATACAATCACTCTTTCTCCATGGGGTTAAGGATGTTATACGTATTTCTTAAGGTAGACCTAACGCTTACGTTCACGTTCATTTGCCTGAATTTCTCTTCCCACATATCTTTCATCATGGGCCACCTTTTCGGATATTTATGGTAATAGACATTACCGATATTAATGGCATCGGCATCCAAGCTTTGCAAGTATTTTACCGTATCAATCACTTCTTTTTCGATCATATCCTCCAGCTTTCCTTTGATTAACCCTCCGTATTCCAAATCGTACAGTTCCTTATTGCCCGTGTATTCCGGAATATTGAATATCAAGCTAATATCCACATTCAAAGATACGGCTTCTTCGTCTATTTCCAATTTGGTTTTTGATCGTATGATTTGTGCGGATAATTGGGCTCCGGATTCCGGTTCGATTACCACCGCCGTGGAATGAATTTCATCGGTAATCCAATTGATCCCTCGGGAATACTCCAAGGAAGCATAATCAATCAGTTTTCCTTCTCGATTAAATACGGCATATCCGTCGGTCCGAATATCTTTTTTTTGAGTGCCCTCTTCTTGTTGTTCTTTTTCTTTATGCGTTCTTTCCGTTGTACTTAAAACGGGCAAAATGACGTACATGGTGTCCGAAAGATGTTTTAACGCCCAAGTCTTTAAATTCACATTACGGATGGTGGATTTGATTTCCGCATCCTTAAACAAATGGCGTATTTTTTCATTTATCTTCGGCTGAGCCGTGTCCGTAGAACGAATAAACTCTCTTGCCGTCATATTTTTCGCTACGATAAGATCGTCCGTCAAACGGTTTTCATGATGCCTTAAGAAAAAATCCAAATGGGGTGCGATCCCCGCTCGAGCCGTATCCTCTCCGATTATGATATATTCCAAATGAGCCCATATTAAGTGCTTATCGTTATACAAGCTTAAGTTCTGCTTGGCTTCAAACACCGTTTTTCCGGTCGCTTCGTAAATTTTTATCGCTTCCTCTCCCTTCTTGTCACCGGATCCCGGTTGGCTACCCACGCTCATGACGGTCAGCTCCACCATACCCTCGTTCACATCGATACCGGCAATTAAGATGGCTTGGATATCTTCTAAGGGTATTTTATGGGGCAAGCTGCTGCACCCGGTCAGAAAAAGAAGCAAGGAAAGCATAACAAACAATCGTTTCTTCTTCATTTCTTTTTCCTTTCCTTTTCTTTCGGCTTTAAATAGATCGGCCGGTATTGAATATCGGTAAGGGGAAAACGAATAAAGGAATCTTCGGGCTGCATTTTGGAGGGATGGATATAGGGCGACAGATAAGGAACGCCTAAAGACTCCAATCGTGCCAGACAGTAAAGGAACAATATGAATCCTGCGGATAAGCCGTATAATCCGTACACGGAGGTCAGTATGGTAATAAAGCCTTGCCATATCCATACCGCAAAATTGGCATCCTTGTTGGGAATGGCCAAGGCGGCAATGGACGCGGCGGCAATAACCACAATGACGCCGGGAGATACCAGCTGTGCTTGAACCGCCGCCTGTCCTAACACAATACCTCCTACGATAGATACGGCGGAGCCCATGGAGGTGGGTACCTGCATGCTTACTTGAATTAATACGTAAAAAGTAAAGCTCATAATCAGTATTTCAAGAACCGTATTGAAGGGTGTTCCCGCTTTCGCGGCGCCGATGGCATTTAACAAAGCGAAAGGAATCATTTCCGGGTGAAATTCCGCAATGGCAACATAAATCCCGGGAAGAAGAAGGGTAAACAAAAAGCTTGCATAACGCATAATACGAAAGAAGCTTGCCAAAGCGAAATTGATGTTGTAATCAAAGGACGAATTAAATAAATCGCCGAACACCATCGGGAAAATCAATGCGTAAGGTATGCCGTTTATCAAAACCGCCACTTTTCCTTCCATTAATGAAGAACACACTATCGATGAGCTTTCCGTACTTTTCGCCTGAGGAAACATGGTATACTTGTGTTCCACCAAGCTTTCATATACATCCTGCATGGACAGGGCGTCTTCCTGCTTCATATTCTTCAACCTTGTTTTTATGATTTCAACGAACTCTTCGTTGCAGATATTGCTCATATACAAAATGCTGCATGGGGTGTTGCTTAATGTACCTACATCCAATTCGCTAACGGCCAAATGACGGCTGATGATTTTTTGTCGAATTAACGAGACATTTACCCGAATGTTTTCAACAAAGGCGTCTTTCGGAGATTTATACGTATTCTCTTCTTGTGCCGCCGTAACCGACCGATACTTAAAACCTTTGGTCTCAAAGGCAATCGCCTTTTTAATACCGTCGAAAACGACCACCGTAAAACCGAAAAGAAGGGTACTTACCAGCTCCTCCATGTCTTTTAACATCACCATGGAGCCGTGATAAATACCGCCGTTTACGGCGGCTTCGTAAGCCTCCTCCTGCGTGTTTACACGCTGAAATACCGGATTTTCATTTAAAGGCTTGATGATATCCTCGTTAATGGAGGATACGTCGGCCATTCCGTCCACATACACCAAATCCGCTCTTAACTCAGGCTCACCTCGAATAAAGGCAACCTTGTACATAACATCGTCATGGTCTTTAAACACCGCTTTTATATTTTCCGTTGTAATCTCCATCTCCTTGATCGTTTGTTCGTCTATCACCTTTTAACCCTCCAAAGTTAAAGAATCAAATCTTTTTTCTGATCTTACCCGCAGCATATACCGCAAAGGGCAACGCCACCGCAAAAACCATATTCCCCGGCGTGGAAATATTTCTCGAAAATTTCTGCAATTCAAAGGTATTGCTGCAAAAGTATTGAGAAAACAGGAATATAAAAACGAGAAAAACACTCAAAAAAGGCAGCTCGCTTTTGATGTTGAAAATGCCTCGAGCCAAATGAAGGATGCAAAAGCTGTAAAGGCAAATAATCATGAATTCGGACAAAAGCCACAAAGACAAAAACAAAGCTTCCATTCCGGTCATCCCTTTAAAGATGATGATGCCCTTTACCGCTTGGAAAAAAGGATAATTTAACCTTTCCGTAACACGATGCCCGAATATGGCTAACGTCCAAAATATGACCAGCGTAAAAGCGGTGATCATGAAAATACCCAATCGTATAAATTCCTTTTGAAAGTTTTCATGTAAAATGACTTTGTCGTTTACGATCAAAAGAAAAGAAACGTAACCTAAGATGCATAGAGCATAGCTTAAACCGTCAAATACACCGGGAATACCTCCCGTATGAACGGGAGTGACGTTTTGAAGGTCCATATCCTTTGCCATGAAGATTAAAAGCAAAACAAATTGGGAAACCAATAAAAAGAAAATGATTTTGTTCATCCTTGCGATGGTGGCGATTCCTCCTCGCAGCATAAAGAAAATGGCAAACAATTCGATGAAAACGAATATTCGGTAGTCGGTGGCAATATAGATGGTGGTGG
>JAAYHZ010000053.1 GCA_012744235.1 Clostridiaceae bacterium | reverse complement strand
GCTTCTATGTAGATTAAAATTAATTAAAATTCCTTAAATCAAGGTAAAATAATGAAAAAGAGGCAGTGCATCAGAAGTTTAAAAAACCTCTAATGCAACAACCCCTTAATTTGTTCGTTTTTTAAACGGTTTTTTCGATCCAAGGCAATATGTTTTTGTCTACGTCTTCGTCGTTTTTCGGAGCGGGAACCGGGTCGAAAAGGTACCATCTTTCTTCGTGTGCCAAGACTTCGTCGGGCTTTAGCCTTGTCAATGGAGTCAAGCTTTCCATCTCCAGCATAAAATCCGTTGTATACGTTTCATAAGTTGAAGCGGAATAATCCGGATACAACGCGCCTTCTACGGCATCGAATCTTTTTACGAACAGGCCTTGGGTATTGGCATAGCAAGCCCAACCCTCGAAGTTGGAGATGCCGAATTTAAAAGGCTGCTTTGTTTTCGGATCTTGCTTCAAGAGAATGTACTTTTCGCCCCAGGATACCCGATGATCGTTCATTTTGGTGTATGGCCACAAAGAAAGCATTCGATTCGGTAAAAGATCCGTATTCTTTTGGCATTGAGGAACCACTTCCGTTCCTCCCGTAGCTACCACTGTAAGTGCCCATAAGGAAAACTCTACTTCCCAAGCATTCTTATTGGTCAAAGTATGGAACAATGTCACCTTTGAACCGGTTTCTTCCAGAGTTATACGAATGTCTTTTTTCACTTGAACCCACGGTTCCACAGGTTGGCTTAAGTAAACGGAATTTCCCTTTATGCAATACTCGATGGGGAAGTTGTCCGGTACATAGGTGCGACGGGGATCCTCCGGACTGTGCCACAATCGATGGCCGCCGTATATGTTCCATTGGTTTTCTCCCGTTTTACCCATTTGCTCTTCCACGTTGCAAAAAACGTTATCACCGTGAATGAATCCGTATCGCAATACGCGAGGACCTACTTGCGTGGTGATAATTAAATCCACCGTATCGTTGCTCATACGGATACAATCGTCAAAACCTTTATATGAGACCTTTTCAATTTTTACCGCCATAGGCGAACCCTCCTGTCTTCCTTTTGCTCCATTATACCATGTTTAACCTCACGAAAGGGGAGATTTATGCTATAATAAACACCTAGACACCATTCGACATCCGTCTTTCGACAAATTAAACAATATCTAAGGAGTGGTTTTCAAAGGTGAATTGCAAGCTTTGGACGGTTAACGACCGTTTTGATCATACATTGTATTCCGATTTGGTTGGATCGGGAATCGGCGCGCTTACGGCGAAGATCTTATCTTCAAGACAAAACATAGGTCCGGATAAGATCTATGATTTTTTAAATCCTCGGATTGATAAGCTTCACGACCCGTTTCTATTCAATGATATGAAAAAGCCGTAAACAAGATCCTTCAAACCGGTTTTGAAGGCAAGAAAATCCTCATTTACGGCGATTACGATGTGGACGGCGTGACGGGGAGCTCCATGTTATATAACTTTTTACGCTCTCTTCATTTTAACGTATCCTGCTATATACCGGACCGGTTGGAAGAAGGGTACGGTTTTTCTCCTTTGTCTACCGAAAACGTCATCGGGTTAAATCCGGATTTGACGGTGACCGTGGACTGCGGCATCACTTCAAAGGAATACATAAAGCTTTTAACCGACCATAATATTACCGTGATTGTTACGGACCACCACGAGCCGATGTCGGACAAGGTTCCGGAGTGCTACGCTCTGTTGGCCGCAACCATGCCGGATTCCGGATATCCGTTTCGCAATTTATGCGGCGCCGGTGTTGTGTTTAAGTTGATTTCCGCCATGTGCCGGATGCTGGATGAAAATAAAGGGGAGTATCCTTTTGATAATAAAGAAAATATCAAGGATCGATACTTGGAGTACTTGGATTTGGCGGCTTTAGGGACGGTTTCCGATGTCGTACCTTTAGTAGATGAAAATAGAATCATCGTAAAGTTCGGATTGGAGCAAATCCGTAAAACCCGTAATACGGGATTGAAGGAGCTGCTCCGCGTAAGCGATCTTGAAAACAGAACCGTAGACACCTACCACGTGGGCTTTGTGTTGGGCCCGAGGTTGAATGCGGCGGGAAGAATCGGTTCGGCTTACCGTGCCTTGGAGCTTTTAACGTCGACGGACAAGGAAAAATGCAGAGAAATCGCCGAAGAACTGAATACGGAAAATATAAAAAGACAAATGCTCCAAGATACGATTTTCAAAGAAGCGGATTTGTTAATCAAAAAACAAAACGATTTGGACAACGATAAAGTCTTGGTGGTGGCGAAGGAAGGATGGCACCATGGGGTTATCGGCATCGTTTCTTCGAAAATTACCGAAAAATACAGCTTGCCCAGCATTCTTTTGGCCATTGAAGAGGACAATGCCAAAGGCTCGGGACGAAGCATAAAAAATTTTAATTTGTTTCAAGCCCTGTACCATGCGGATCGGTTTTTGGAACGATACGGAGGGCATGAAGCGGCCGCCGGTATGACCCTAAAAAGGGATCATATCGACGCATTAAGAGAGGCATTGAATGAATACGCCAAAAATACCGCTTGCTTGGAGGATTTGATTCCTACGCTGTATGCCGATACGAAGGTTTCTTTAGAGGATGTGACAAAAGAGAATATAACCGACATGGAAAGCTTAAAGCCCTTCGGGGAAGGAAACAAGCAGCCCGTATTTGTATTGGAAAATTTGGAAATCGTACAGCTGCGAGCCGTGGGGCAAAACAAAAACCATTTGAGCTTACGAGTAAAGCAAAGGAACGTTTACGTTGACGCCATCGGGTACAATATGGGAGAGTTTTATGAATACTTGGAGCCGGGTGAGACCGTTCACGTTATGTGCAGTATGGGAATCAATGAATGGAACGGGCGATCCGATCCGTCGCTTCGACTCATTGACATAAAGCTTACGGATGAGCGAAAAATTAAAGAGCTTTTTTACAATCATTTTACGCGACATATTGAGTTTGAAAGGTTTAAAGGATATAATAGCATAAAAGAATTGGAGGACAAGCTCCAATCCGCATATTTGACTGTAGCTAACAAAAAGCTGCAGGACGGCGAGCTTATATCGTTGATAGAGGACATAACAAACATCAACAGACAGACGTTGATACCCGTATTTAAATACGTCAAGTATAAGAAACCGGTAATGGTAAACTGCCGCTGTACATCTTTATCCGAAGAATTGTATCGGTTGACCGGAGTTTCCGTAAATCCGATTAAACTATTGATATGCATGAAGATTCTTTACGATACCGGTGTCATTACGGCGAAAATCGAAGGGGATTGTATCCGATTGGAAGAAAATCGCGATCAAACCCAAAAAGTCGAACTGGAGCATTCCCGGATTTATCGAGTAATGAATAAATTGTATGGTAGCATGAACACGGCATAATGACAGGTGATATGAATGATGGATCATGAAGGATTAGACCATGAGTTTACTAAGCTAATTGAAAAAATATCTAAATATGACCCGAATCCGGACATCGAGCTGATCAAAAAGGCTTATATGCTGTCAAAACAAGCCCACGAGGGTCAAGTTCGCTATTCCGGCGAGCCCTTTTTTACTCATGCCATTAGTGTCGCCCATATCTTGGCCGACATGGAAATGGACTCTGCGTCCATTGCCGCCGGAATACTTCATGATACCATCGAAGACACCGACTATACCGGGGAGAAGCTGGAACAGGATTTCGGAAGCGAAGTGGCCAATTTGGTCTACGGCGTTACCAAGCTTTCCAAGCTTCATATCAACTCAAAGCAAGAACGACAGGTCTACAATTTCCGAAAAATGCTTTTGGCTATGGCCAACGACGTCCGCGTCATATTGATTAAGTTGGCGGACCGACTTCATAATATGCGAACGTTGGATTATGTACCGAAAGAAGATGCCATCGCAAAAGCAAAAGAAACCATCGATATTTATGCCCCGCTGGCCGGCCGTTTGGGCATTTACTTTATTAAATGGGAGCTTGAAGACTTGTCCTTGCGATATCTGGATTATCCGAGCTACCAAATGCTGAAAACCGAGATATCCCAAAGAAGGCAAGAAAGGATAGCGTATATTGAAAAAATATGCGCCGCCATCAAAGCGAAGCTGAGTGAAATCGGCATGGAAGCCATTGTGGAAGGAAGGCCCAAGCATTTTTACAGCATCTACAGCAAGATGAAAACCCAGAACAAAACCCTTGATCAGATATATGACCTTTTTGCCGTAAGGGTTATTGTCAACACCGAAGAAGAATGCTATCACGTTTTAGGCCTGGTTCATGAAATGTGGAAGCCCGTCCCGGGTAGAGTCAAAGACTACATTGCCATGCCCAAAGAAAATATGTACCAGTCTCTTCACACCACGTTAATGGGTGACCAAGGGATCCCCTTTGAAGTACAGATTCGTACTAAAGAAATGCATAAGGTGGCGGAATACGGTATTGCCGCCCATTGGGCATACAAGAAGAATAATTTCGGAAACGAATTGGACGAAAAGCTGTCTTGGTTAAGGCAGCTTTTGGAATGGCAAAACGAAGTAAATGACGCCGACGAATTTATGGAAAGCCTTAAGATCAATTTGGTTTCCAATGAGGTTTTCGTGTTTACCCCCAAAGGAGACTTGCTCGCTCTTCCTGCCGGGTCCACGCCCATCGATTTTGCTTACAACATTCACAGTGCCATCGGAAACAAAATGGTAGGTGCGAAGGTGAACGGAAAAATCGTTCCGCTAGGATACGAGCTGAAAAACGGAGACATCGTTAACATTCTTACGTCTCCTTCCGCCCGAGGCCCTAGCCGCGACTGGCTGTCCATCGTTAAAAGTCCTCAAGCTCGAAGTAAAATCAATCAGTTTTTGAAAAAGCAGAACCGCGAAGAAAACATCGCTCGGGGAAAAGAAATCGTCGAGCGGGATTTGAAAAAGCAGGGATTTACTTACGACCAGCTGTTTCGAACGGAGTGGCTGAAGTCCCTTTTGAAAAAATACAATTTTAATACGATTGACGATTTTTATGCTTCCGTAGGATTTGGCGGATTCAACCCCGGCAAGATGATTAACGGACTGAAAGAGGAATACAAAAAGACGCTTTCTCCCGAAGAGCTGGCGGATCCGAAATTCCAAACCCATAAGGATGGCAAGGCTCAAAAGAAAAAGAAGATCAACGAAACCGGCATCTTGGTAAAAGGCATCGACAATTGCTTGGTTCGTCTGAGTCGTTGCTGCAACCCGGTTCCCGGAGATTCCATTATCGGATACGTAACCCAAGGCAGGGGAGTGTCGGTCCATCGTACCGACTGCATCAATCTTTCCGCCTTGCCGGACAAAGAAAATAAATTGATCGAAGTGGAATGGATCAGTGCCGGAAACTTGGTGTACGAAGGAGATATCGCCATACGGGCATACGATCGTCCGGCCTTGCTGGTGGAAGTGGCGGATACCATTGGAGAAGAGCATTTGTCCATTCAATCCTTAAATGCAAGAACCACGAAAGACAATATAGCCATTATTAACATGACCATTCGAATCACCGATACGGACCAATTGGAGACGATTATAAGAAGAATTTCCAAGATTCAAGGCGTATTCGAGGTCAGCAGGAAGAAGCAGTAGAAAGGAATTACCATGAGAGCGGTCGTACAAAGAGTCATAAGCGCAAGCGTCACGGTAGACAACCGCTGTGTCGGTCAAATCGGCCACGGAATGGCGGTTCTTTTAGGCGTAGGATTAGAAGATACGGAAAAAGACGTGGAATACATGGTAGAAAAGATCACCGGTCTTCGCATTTTCGACGACGAAGAGGGGAAAATGAATTTATCTGTTGCGGACGTGAAAGGCTCCATGCTAATCATATCGCAATTTACTCTATACGGCGATTGCCGCAAAGGAAAAAGGCCGAGCTGGTCTTACGCCGCAAAGCCCGCCGAGGCAAATCGATTGTACGAGATGTTTATCGCTGCGGTGAAGGAAAAAGGCATACCGGTGGAAACGGGTATCTTTCAAGCGGAGATGCTGGTAAATATTCAAAACCACGGGCCGGTTACGCTTTTAATAGACAGCAAGAAGAATTTTTAAAAAGGGATGAAAAAAACGGAATGAATATAAAAAAGTTGTCGGAAGGCATATTAGGCTCCAACTGCTATATCCTATACGGCAAGAAAGAGTGTATTGTCATTGATCCCGGGGTACGTACCGAGGTCATTTTCAATGTTACGAAAGAAAACGGACTTTCGGTAAAAGCCGTTATCATCACCCATGCTCATTACGACCATGTCGTCTATTTGGACGAGTTGAGGGAAAAAACGAAAGCGCCGCTTTACACTTCTTTGGAAGAATCGGAAGCATTAACGGACCCGTTCTCAAACGCTTCCGTTTTATTCGGGTCCGGGAAGGTATTTCAAAAAGCGGACCGTTTGTTAAAGGACGGGGATGTAATCGAGTTGGAAGACGAATCGTTGGAAATTCTTCATACGCCGGGGCATACGGACGGTAGCATTTGCATTAAAGGACAAGGATTCGTTATCACCGGCGACACTTTATTCTACATGTCCATCGGAAGAACCGACTTAGGAAGAGGAGATTACGAGGCGATTTTAAGATCTATTAAAACGAAGCTGTATTCTCTGCCGGAAGACACGGTCGTTTACCCGGGCCACGGAGCCAATTCTACCATAGGCAGGGAGAAGGCAGGCAATCCTTTCACTTATTGACAATGATTCGACCGTTCAATATAATATAACCGACCGGTTACTTATGTAAATATAAAAGATTAAATATAAAGGATGGTGCAAGAAATGAGTAAGGTAAGTTTTGATATCAGCGGCAAAGTGGCCGTCATTACGGGCGGTGCGGGAATTCTGTGCTCTACCATGTCCAAGCATTTGGCGGAATACGGAGCGAAAATTGCGGTGTTAGATTTGTTTTACGATAAGGCGAAGGAAGTAGCCGATGAAATCGTAGCAAAGGGCGGAGATGCAATCGCCGTCGAGTGCGATGTATTGAGTAAAGAGAGCATTGAAAAAGCTTGTGAAACGGTCATGAAAAAATACGGCCGTGTCGATATCTTGATAAACGGAGCCGGAGGAAACAAAAAGGAAGCCACCACCTCGGAAGAGATGAAGTTCTTTGACATACCGAAAGAAGCATTGTCTTGGGTATTGAATTTGAACTTCCTCGGCACGGTTATGCCTACCCAAGTATTCGGTAAGGTGATGGCCGAACAGGGAGAAGGATGCGTCATCAATATTTCTTCCATGGCTGCATTTACACCTCTTACAAAAACCATCAGCTATTCCGCTGCAAAAGCGGCCGTATCCAATTTCACGCAGTGGATGGCGGTTCATTTTGCAAAAGAATATTCTCCGAAGATTCGCGTTAACGCTATCGCCCCGGGCTTTTTGCTCACGCAGCAAAACTATTATCTTCTGATTGACAAAGAAACGGGACAAGCCACGCCGAGAGGCGCAGACGTTATGAGAAAAACCCCTATGGGAAGATACGGAGAACCGGACGAATTGGTGGGCGGAGTCATCTATTTGGCGTCCGAAGCCGCATCCTTTGTTACCGGTATCGTATTGCCCATTGACGGTGGATTTTTGGCATTTGCAGGAGTATAATGGTACTTGTAAACTTCTGTTTCGAAATAGAAAGGAATGTACGTTATGGCTAAATACAAAGTTGTCGTGACCGACGATAGACACAAAGACTACGAAGTGGAAAGACAAGTCTTTTCGGATATGGACGTGGAATTGACAGTAGCCAATTGCCAAACGGAAGACGAAGTGATCGAAGCTTGTAAGGACGCGGACGGAATCCTGTGCAACTTGGCACCGATGCCGGCAAGAGTCATTGAAAGCTTGGAAAAGTGTAAAGTCATCTCTCGCTACGGAGTAGGCTTTGACAATGTGGACGTTAATGCCTGCACCAAGAAGGGAATATGGCTTGCGAACGTTACGGACTATTGCATGGAAGACGTTTCCGACCACGCTTTGGCTTTGCTAATGTCCTGTGCAAGAAAAACCGCAAGAAGAGACGCCCAAGTAAGAAAAGGAATGTGGAATATCGGAGCGGCGGACCCGATTTATCGCTTGGCAGGGAAGACCTTCTCTTTCCTAGGCTTCGGTAAAATCGCACGTTGCCTGCACCGAAAGATTGTAGGATTCAATTTTGCGGAAATTTTGGTTTACGACCCGTATTTGACGGAAGAGCAAATAGCCCAATGCGGTGCGAAAAAAGTTTCTTTTGAAGAAGCCATCAGCAAAGGAGACTATATCTCCATTCATATACCGTTAACCAATGAAACTCGAGGCGTCATAAACGCAAAGGCATTTGACATGATGAAGAATACCGCCATCATCGTCAACACCTCAAGAGGTCCTATCATCAACGAAAAGGATTTGATCGATGCGTTGAAACAAGGAAAAATCAACAGCGCGGGATTGGATGTTCATAACAAAGAGCCCTTGGACAAGGATTCGGAACTGTTCCAAATTGAAAACTGCGTTTTGACGGACCATGTGGGCTGGTACAGCGAAGAATCCATCGTGGAACTGAAAACGAAGGTTGCAGAGAACGTAAAAGCCGTGTTAAACGGGGGCGTACCGGCATACCCGGTTAACAGGCTGTAAAAAATAGATTCACCGGAGGTAGATCATGAACGAAATATTGAAAAAAATAGCGGAAATCGGGATTGTACCGGTTATTAAATTAGAAAATGCGGACAATGCAGTACCGCTTTGCAAAGCGTTAAAAGAAGGCGGACTTCCCATTGCGGAAATTACTTTTAGAACGATAGCCGCAAGAGAATCCATTGCCAACGTGGCAAGGGAGCTGCCGGACGTTTTGGTGGGTGCAGGTACCGTATTATCGGTTGAGCAAGTAAAGCAAGCGGTGGAAGCGGGAGCTAAATTTATCGTTAGCCCGGGCTTCAACAAGGAAGTCGTTCAATATTGCGTGGAAAACAGCATTCCCATAACACCGGGATGTTCGACGCCTACCGATTTGGAAATGGCGGTTTCCATGGGATTGGAAGCGGTAAAATTCTTCCCGGCGGAAGCATCCGGAGGAATGAAAATGTTAAAGGCCATCAGCGCTCCTTACAGCATGCTGTCCTTTATCCCCACCGGTGGAATTAACGCGGAAAACTTGACGGAATACTTGGCTTTCGACAAGGTTTTGGCTTGCGGCGGAACTTGGATGGTAAAAGACGATCTCATTAATGCCGGTGATTTCGATGGTATTAAGAAGCTGACCAAACAAGCGGTAGACTCCATGCTGGGATTCGAATTGGCTCATGTAGGCATTAACGCCGAAGACGACGATAAATCCTTGGCGATTGCGAAGAGATTTGCCGAATTGTTCAACATGCCTCTCAAAGAAGGAAACAGCTCCAACTTTGCAGGAACCGGCATTGAAGTGAACAAGAGCATGGGTCTCGGAAAACACGGCCACCTGGCTATCCGTACCAACAGCCTATTCAGAGCCGTTGCATACTTTGAAAGAATCGGCGTTCCCATTGACATGGATACGGCAAAATTCAAGAACAACAAGATGATCGCCGTTTACTTAAAAGAAGAAATCGGCGGATTTGCCGTTCACTTATTACAAAAGTAGGGAGGATCACTATGAGCAAAAAATATGTTACATTCGGTGAAATCATGCTGCGTTTGAAATCACCGGGATTCGAACGCTTTTTCCAGTCCCCCGTTTTGGAAGCTACCTTTGGCGGCGGGGAAGCGAACGTAGCCATTTCGTTGGCGAACTACGGACAAGACGTAGCTTATGTTACGGTTCTGCCGAATAACGATATCGGTGAAGCTTGTATCCGTGATTTAAGGT
>JAAYHZ010000052.1 GCA_012744235.1 Clostridiaceae bacterium | reverse complement strand
ATTATTCAAGCCCCGATTCATGATTTGCGTTCCTTCCGGCGTTACGGAAGTGGAAAGAAGAGCCGTTGTCATGGCGGCGGAAAAAGCGGGAGCCCGCAAAACCATGTTAATCGAAGAGCCTATCGCGGCGGCTTTAGGTGCCGGAATCGACATTTCCAAGGCATGCGGCAGCATGGTTGTGGACGTCGGCGGAGGAACCACCGATATCGCCGTCATCTCTTTGAACGGAACCGTCGTCAGCGAATCGCTGAAGATTGCCGGAGATAAGTTTGACGAAGCCATCGTCAAGTACATGAAGAAAAAGCACAGCTTGGCCATCGGATATCGTACGGCGGAAGAAATGAAAATGAGAATCGGTACCGCTTATCCGAGAGCCCAAGAAGTAACCATGGAAGTTCGCGGTCGAAACCTCATATCCGGTCTGCCTCGAACCATCGAAGTATCCTCTTCGGAAATGCTGGATGCTTTGGAAGAGGTGGTTACCAGTATCGTGGAAGCCGTTCGCTTGGTTTTGGAAAACACGCCGCCGGAGCTTGCCGCTGACATCGGAGAACGAGGCATCGTCATGACCGGTGGAGGAAGCCTGCTCCACGGGTTGGACAAGCTGATCCAAGAAAAAACCGGAATCAACGTTGTGGTTGCGGAAGATCCCATTTCCTGCGTGGCCATCGGAACCGGTATCGCTCTTGAATACAGCGATATGCTGGAACAGTTGGAATTTAACAAAGACAAATATTAAAACGGAAAAAACGAAGCATGAAGCCTTGGAAATTGCTCTTGGTTTTGTTGGGTCTTTTGTTTTTATTTACCCGATGCAGTCCCCAAAGGAACGAGCAAGAGACATTGCCTTTTGAAACGAAGGTAGAAGGCACAACGACCGAGGCGGTTACCGAAAGTATAAAGGAAAGTGAAGAGGAGACCCGTTCCGAGGAATCGGATACGGGAATCCTCTTTTATTCTTTCACGAAGAATTTCGGCGGCAGAACCTCCAAGGTTTTTGTATTGGAAATACCGAAGGACAGCAAAGAATACATGCTTTTGCCCGTTCCGGCATATAACGAGGTGTTCGGGTATCGGCTCTTGTCGGAAATCATAGAAAAGCATCACGCCGAAGGAGGGGTAAACGGCGGATTTTCCTATGCTTACGGGCGGCACGGAGGCGTCCTTATACAAGGAACCGAATTTTTCAATTGGAAGACCGATCAATACCCGGTTTTGGTATACAAGGACGGTCAATACTTTTTTATGGAATCCAAAGACTTCTCAGGTCACATCGAGATAAAAGGACAAAGGATGAAAATTCACGGGGTGAACAAGCCTCACGAGTACGTATCCAACGTGATTATCTACAATCCCTTGTACGGGAAAACCGATCGGTTGGATCAAGAATATTTTTGCGTGACTGTTGTCGAGGATGTCATTCAAAAGGCGGAGATCGTATCGGGAGAAAAGGAGATTCCGAACAACGGATACTTGATTACCGTTGGAAAACCCTTCGACCAAGATCTCTTAACATCCTTTTTTGTACCCTTTGAAAAGGTCACTCTTCATTTTGATCCGGTATTGAAAGAAGGAGATTGGGCTTACGAATGCGGAGACCGATTGGTGGAGGACGGAAAAAACGTTGCTCCAATGTTCAGCGGTTGGGTGGAACCCTTGAAAGCTACGACCCTCGAACGGCGGTAGGTATAAACGCATCGGGAAATCCGGTTTTTGTTTTGGTAGACGGACGTCAGCCCGGATACAGCATCGGGGTTACGGCAAAGGAGCTTTCGGATATCATGATCGAATTGGGTATAACGGAGGGAGCGGTATTGGACGGCGGCGCCAACAGCGAGATGATTATTAACGGCGAAATCGTCAATCGACCTTCATTCAAAGGGCAGGAGCGCCCCATGGCCACCGCTTTTGTTATTGTCAAAAAGAAAGGCTAATCTATCGATTCTTCTCTAATGCGGATATACGATCGGAAAGCTGTCGTATTTTTTTCTCCAAATCCGCAATCTTTCCCTGCATCCTTTCAAAAACCTTGTATTCGTCGCTTAGGGCAAAATAGGACGAGGAGGATTTCGTTTCGTGTAAATAGGGGGCGGGTGTTCGCGACGCACCCGACGGCTCGGGAATTTGAATAAATCCCAAAGTCAAGCCGTTGGAAAAATTCCCCGGAACCAACCAGCCTTGTACGAGCTTTTGGTTGATATTGGCTATCACGTTGAAATCCAAGGAGGGATTTCGATCGGCGAACTCCAAGGTTCGCAAGGAAGGGTTTTTGGCGCTGTTGAAAAAGGATACATATTTGACTTGACGATCTTCTCGCCAATGGATGATGTTTTCGTTGGGAAGCATTAAAAGCTTCGGGAAAATATCGGGATCCGTGCATCGGAGGGTTTCCTGTTCCGCTAACGGAGACCCGTCCGTATTCGACAGGGAACGGGTGATGATATAGGTAGCGTCTTCGTACTTTTTCACATAGGTTATTAAAACCCGGTCGTCACAAGAGGATATGAAAGGGGAATAAAGGGCTTGGCCGGGCTTGGTCAAGGGGATCAGCTTGCTCCATTTGCTCGTGCTTTTATCGTATATTTTGTATCCCGGCGTTTCTTGTTCATCGGTAAGAGCGGTGTATAGAAGAAAGATGCGGCCGCTTGTATTGGCGACGGAATAAGGAGCGTATACGGGATCGTATTTTATGTAATCAATGGCAACGGGGGTTAAGGGCTTTCCGGATTTTAACGTTTGATGACATATGATTTTTTTGCCTGCATTTTCGATGATATAAAAGACGTGGCAAAGCTCCGAAGAGGGGATGATTTGGGGGAACATGTTGT
>JAAYHZ010000008.1 GCA_012744235.1 Clostridiaceae bacterium | reverse complement strand
GGAGCCATGATGTATATGGCTGACGGTATTGTAATGCAAACCCGCACGGGAGGCGGACTATTAAAAGGCTTCAAAAGGATGTTAACCGGAGAAAGCTTTTTCATTACCACCTTCTCCAATACAAGCGGCAAAAACAGCCAAGTTGCATTTGCCGCCGCATATCCCGGCAAAATCATCCCCATCGACCTGGACTTGTACGGCGGTTCGTTTCTATGCCAGAAGGATTCTTTTTTATGTGCTTCCGACAATATCGATATTAATATCGCCTTTACAAAAAGATTGGGAGCCGGCTTTTTCGGCGGCGAAGGCTTTATCCTGCAGAAGCTTACCGGATCCGGCCTTTCCTTTATCCATGCCGGCGGCACCGTTGTCCGTAAAGATCTTTCGAGTGGCGAAAGACTCCGTATCGATACCGGATGTATCGTGGGCTTCGAGCCCTCCGTGCATTACGATATTCAATTTGTGGGCGGATTCAAAAACGTATTGTTCGGCGGCGAGGGCCTCTTCCTTGCCACCTTGGATGGGCCGGGGACGGTATACTTACAAACGTTGCCTTTGTCTCGACTTGCACAAAGAATCGTATCGGCGACAGGCCTAGGGTCCGACAGAAACCGCGGAGAATCCGGCATGGGAGGCCCCTTGCTGCGAGGCTTCTTAGGCGGAGATTAATATTTTAAACGAATATAATAAAATTACGGAAAGGAATTGTCATGGCACCACGAGTTTATGAAAACACGGCTTTAATTTTTGACGTCTATCCGAAGGTCGTATTAAAAAATGAAAATACGACCATTCGCATTAAATCCCTGTTCGGGACACCTCTTTTGGAAGGCGGAATGTATAAAATTACTGCGGCACCGATGGAAATCGATACCTACGATAAGGAAAAGCGGCCGTACCGGATGGCAAAATGCATCAATCAGACGCTGACCTGCTCCTTTGTTTTTGATCACGAGCAAGAATACCGGCTGCTTTTGTCTTGTGAAGACAACGATTTTCAAGATACGATCGCCGTTTTCCATCTTTATTGCGTCGATCAAGATCTTTATTCCTTAAGACCCTACAAAGGGGATTTCCATCTTCACAGCCATTACTCCGACGGGAGAAACACGCCCGGGTATATAGCCGCAGCCTGCCGAAAAGTCGGGCTTGATTTTATGGCCATTACCGACCATCGGGAATACAACCCTTCCGTCGAAGCCCAAGAAGCATTCGCCGGTATGGATATCGATTTGAAAATATTCCGAGGAGAAGAAATCCATCCGCCTCGAACAAGCACCCACATGGTAGGCTTCGGGAACAAGGACACGGTAAAGAAATATTACGGAAGCGAAGAAGAGTACGTTTCCTTCATTAAAGAAAAAAGCCGGTCCGTTGATTTTTTGGAAACGGAAAAAGAAAGATACGAATACGCTTCCTGCCTCTACGTCATCGAAAAAGTACGGCAGGAAGGAGGCATCTGCATCTTTGCCCATCCCTATTGGGCGGCGGGAGACCGTTACAATGTGTCCACTCCCTTGACGGAAGCCTTTTTGAAAACCGGTATTTTCGACGCCTTCGAGCTTTTTAACGGAGACTATTTGGACATCAACGCCATTCAGCTGGCCTTGTATCACGATCTGTACAAGCAATACAAAATTCCTTTGGTGTCCGGCACCGATGCTCACGGCATAATTAACCATACCTTCTTCGGCACCTTCCACACCGTCGTTTTTGCCGAAAGCTGCGAAGAAAATTCTCTGTTTGATAATATCAAGAAATTGAATTCCGTCGTGGTGATGCCGATTAGAGGCTCGGCGCCTTTCGTATACGGTCCTTTAAGACTTGTGAAATACACCATGTATTTGTTAAGAGAAGTCATTCCTCTTCACGACGATTTATGCAAGGAAGAAGGAATTCTTATGGAATACGCTCTTCGCGGAAGCCAAAAAGCAATAAAAGCGCTGTCCGTGTTAAAAGGGCAAACGACCGATTACTACGATAAAATTTTCGGAGCAATAAAAAGCGAAGGGGCCTTGTAAGCCCCTTTTTTTATCCTCTTCTTGCCATTCGTTCCCGCATCACTTTATCCAGTATTTTTTTACGTATCCTGAAATTCTTCGGTGTCACCTCGATCAGCTCGTCCTCTTTTATAAATTCGATGGCTTGCTCCAACGTCATATCAACGGGAGTAACCAAACGCAAGGGATCCTCCGATTGCACGTTTCGAATGGAAGTCAAATGCTTCTTTTTGCAAACGTTTACCGCAATGTCGTCGCTTCGCGAGTTGATGCCTACCACCATTCCTTCGTAAACCTCCGTACCGGGTCCGATAATCAGCTGGCCCCTCTGTTGGGCGTTGAACAAGCCGAAGGTTACGGCGGTTCCGGTTTCACAGGCCACCAAAGAACCTCGGGTTCTTGTGGGAATCTCGCCTTTGTAGGGAGCGTATTCATGAAAAGAAGAATACATAACGCCTAACCCCCGCGTATCGGTCAAAAATTCCTGTCGATACCCTAACAAGCCTCGAGCCGGTATGATAAATTGAAGCCTGGTAAAGCCTTCGGAGCCTCCTCCCTCCATGGTAACCAGCTCTCCCTTTCGGGATCCCAATTTTTCGATAACCGTTCCCACAAAAGAATCCGGTACTTCAATAAATACCATTTCAAAAGGCTCCATTTTACCTTCCGGTGTTTCTTTAATAACGGCAAAGGGCTTGGACACTTGAAACTCGTATCCTTCTCTTCGCATGGTCTCGATTAAAACCGACAAATGAAGCTCTCCTCTTCCGAATACTTGAAACGTATCCGCCGAATCGGTTTCGGCAACCCGAAGAGATACGTCTTTTTCCTGTTCTCGGAACAGCCTTCTTCTTAAATGCCTTGACGTGACGTATTCGCCTTCTAAGCCTGCAAAAGGACTGTCGTTCACCGTGAACATCATGGAAATGGAAGGCTCGTCGATTTTCACAAATTCCAAGGGCTCCGGTACATCCGGATCGCATATGGTATCTCCGATGCCGATCCCTTCCACACCGGATATGGCAATGATGTCTCCGGCGTAGGCTTCTTCGCAAGGAATTCGATTTAACCCTTTGAAACTGTACATGGCGCTAATTTTCATTTCTTCCCTTTTGCCGGATAAGTTGCATAAGGTATAGTTCCCGTTAATGAGCGCTTTTCCTCTTTGTATTTTCCCGATGCCGATTCTTCCGGTGTAAACGTCATAGTCGATGCTGGAAATGAGCATCTGCAAGGGCTCCTCCGAATTTCCTTCCGGAGCCGGTATTTCTTTTAAGATAACATCAAGCAAAGGAAGAATGTTTTCTTTCGGATCCTCTAAGGACAAAACCGCATACCCGTCTCGGGACGATGCATAAACCAAAGGATACTCCAAAAGATCCGAAGGTGCATCCAAATCAATGAACAAATCCAATATTTCATCGGCCACTTGGCTGCATCGAGCATCCGGCCGATCGATTTTGTTAATCACCACGATGGTTTTTAAACCCATACCCAATGCTTTTCGCAGCACAAATCGAGTTTGGGGCATAGGGCCTTCAAAGGCGTCTACCAAAAGCAGTACGCCGTCCACCATCTTCAAAATTCGTTCCACCTCGCCGCCGAAGTCCGCATGGCCCGGGGTATCCACAATATTGATTTTAACGCCTTTGTATTCAATGGCGGTATTTTTGGCTAAAATCGTAATGCCTCTTTCTCTTTCGATATCGTTGGAGTCCAGCATTCTTTCGGTTACCGCTTGGTTTTTTCGAAACAAACCGCTTTGCTTCAGCATGCAGTCAACCAACGTGGTTTTCCCATGGTCGACATGGGCTATGATGGCAACGTTTCTAATTTTTTCGTTTTTCAAATAGAACCCTCCGTATATGAAAACAGCCGTATCATGAACAGCCGTCAAAAATTATCACAAAAAACATTTTCTGATTATACAATATTCCGGGTGAAAATCAAGAAATATTTTTATTATCTTTTATAACCGTTCATGGTTTTGACGAATTCTTAATATGTGTTAAAATAAGTGTGCCACAATTTCAGCAAGGGAGTTTTTTATGGACAAATTTAGAAGAACAGCTGTAACCGCAGGTATTTTTTTCGGATTTGTTGTTTTTGCAATAGCCGTATTTTTCATACCTCCAAGTCGGGCACTCGCCGTCGGTATTTTGGCAGCTGCTCTGTTTGCGTTGATTACAAGCCTGGTTTCCGATATCAGCTTTAAAAAATACAGGAACTTAGACCAAACCATTGACCAAGACATTATTCATAAAGATATTGCCAACTACTATTCCGACCGGTATATAAGGGACGGTCTGCTTTACTTGACGAAGGACCGACTCATCTTTTTGTTTTTTATTAAAAAAGAGCTGCATCGAGAAGATATTCTTTTTACAAACATCAAACACGCCACATACGGAACCTTGTTTCGCAACATTGCAGGTTTGAAGCTTTTTATGACCGACTCTACCGTAAAAGGCTTCGTAATCTCCGACGTGGAGCTGTTTTTAGAATACATTAACAACGTTCTATTTTCAAAGCCCATCAAAGAGACCGAGAACAGCTAATGGACATCCGGACATTAAGAGAAAAAGTAAGCTTAACATACAAAGACGAGGATCGCATCACCTATTTAAAGGTCTTGGACAAGGCGCAAACGGCGGCAAAAACATGGACCTATGTTTGCACCGATTTTTTGGATCCCTTTAAAAGAGCCGTAGTAAAAGACCTGTTGTTTCAAATAAAGGACGTGAAATATTTCGAATTCGGCGGCTATGAAAAGGCGGACCGAAAATCCTTCGTTATCATGCCGGAGGATTTCTCCGAAGAATCGGCCGAGATTGACCGGATGTTTTCACTCGTTTCCATCATCCCCGTTACAGGCGCCGATTCTTTAACCCACCGAGACTATTTGGGCGCCGTTATGAATTTAGGCATAAAAAGAGAGTTTTTCGGCGACCTGTTGTTAAATCCGAAGGGCTGTATGATCGTAGGGAAAAAAAGCGTAACGGAAACCATTCATCAATCCTTGACAAAGGTCGGGAAATATTCGGTAAATACACGACCGGAATCCTTCGACAACATCATCGTTCCCGAAGAAAGCTTCAAGGAGCTTACGGAAAGCGTATCCTCGCTGCGGTTGGACTGTATTGTCGGCGCCGCTTTTCATCTTTCCCGTTCCGAAGCGGCGGAGTTGATCAAAAGCGGAAGGGCTTTTGTCAACTACAAAGAAACAACGGATATTTCCAAGAAAATACCCGAAAACACTCTTTTATCTTTACGAGGCTATGGCAAGGCGGAAATATCCGAAATCATTGGGCGAAACAAGAAAAGGCCGACTGCGGGTCAAGATCAAAATCTATCAATAGCAATCGGCCGAAAAATTTGAAACGGTTCTACTCGATCCCAAGAAATCGGCTTAAATTTTCCCGACCGATCCTATTTTTCTCTTGATCCGATATGCTTGCGTATCCCAGCTTGAACAGGTTGCCTTCCGGGAAAAACAAAGGCGTATGGGTACCGAATACGAAGCGATCCTGCGGATATCCTTCCGTCAAAGACCGAAAAACGTCATTCAGCTCTAGGGCCGAGGTTTCGATGCGGACATTGTCCATATTCGCAAAGGGCCTGATTTCACCCATGTACATACCGTTTAACAAGAATTTTTGATCCGGGTATTTTTTCACGACCCGTTCAAGCTCTTTGACGTCCACATCCTTGACCTGAAGAAGAGGGTATTGTCCCCTTGCGTCCTGCATTCTCACTTGTACGGATATCACCGCGTCCCTCTTTACGGTCTCTTCTACCAATTTGTCGATTTGCTCCTCAAGAGAATACATATGGTAATTCGGAAGAAGCTTGATGATCTTCACGTCGTTTCGGTCCATCCAAGAAATGCATTCATTCCAATTCGCACGACTCAGGTCCGTAACGGGCGCCGGTATGAAAAATTCGCGGTCGGCCCGGAGGATTTCTTGTGCGCAGAGCGTCGGATCTTGAGAAAATACGGCATCCAAAGACGATAAAATAGCCTTGCAAATTCCCTGTTCGGAGAGCTTCTTTTTCAATGCATCCTGTGTGTTGTATCTTAAAGGAACAAAAGGCCAATTTCCTACCCAAGCGGAAGCGTCATATAGCCCGCAAAGATTCAACTTCATCATTAAAATGCACCTCCAAACAACCGGACGGAGTTACCGCCTAAAATCTTGTTACGGTCTTCTTCCGACATATCCAAAGAATAAATACGGCCTAACTGCGTAGCCGGATCTCTTCCCGGGAAATCCGAACCGAATAAGATTCGATCGGCTCCTAACAAATCCAGCCCGTACTGCATAATGCCGTCCTCCGGCTGTGATCCGGAGGTATCCACATAGACGTTCGGATACGGAGCAATGTCCTGAATCCCTCGGAAGCCGCAGCCCGTTATGTGAGCCATAATGATTTTCAAATCCGGAAATTTGGCCGCAAGATTTGCGATATTCGAAGGATCCGATTCGTTTTCGTATTTTTGTACCGTTTTGTACCAGCAGTGAATCAATACGGGAATCCCGTGCATGGAAAGAAGATTTGCCAAGGGCTCGAATTCTTTACGGTCCGCTTTCATGGAATGATGGACCTTTACCGCCACGGCGGGACCTTTGACCACGTATTCTTCCACCCCTTCTTTAACAATTCCGAAATCCACGTTAGGGTCCACGGTCAAAAAAGGAACAAAGTACTCTTTCCGGTCCTTTAACACTTTTTTCAAAGCTTCCCCTTGCCTGTGAAGATCGCCTTCCTTTTGATAAAGATCCAAATGGAACATCAGCGCGCAGCGGTCCATTCCGCATCTTTTCAATTCGTTTATGCTTGTTTGAATAACCCTTTCATAATCGTCGAAGAGAACATGCCAATGACAATCGATAATCACTTTTGTATCGCCTCCTTGTAACGACAAAGGCCCGATCATCGCAAAAAGCGTATCATCGGGCCGATAGGAATCGTTTATGCAAGCTTTAACAATCGAGCGGCATTTTTGTACGTAATCAAGTCTTTTACCTCGTCGGATACATCCATATAATGGAGCTTGACGAACTGGGTATCCAAATACTGCAACGGATTTCCCGTTCCCAATACGATCTGCTCCGGTCCGACGGTAGCTAACAATCTTTCAAAAGAAGGCAGGAATACTTCGACACGCTGGAAGTCGTAATAGACCTTCCCTTTTCTCTTGGAATCCGCGTCTTTAGCGGCGGCCGCAATGGCGTCGGTAGCTCCGTTGGATACGATAAAGTCCGTGTTCGGAGCATTCTTTATTAAAGCAATAAAGTCGGAGGTGTTTAAAATCTCCGTGGTATCCAGCCAGTGCCTTTGCCTTACGTTAATGATGGATACCGGGATATGAACCGGAATTCCCGCTTCCCCGGCCAGGTTAGCCAAACGGATGGCATTGGCTTCCGTTAATCGGTAAGGATGATAATAGGGGTACATCATGAGACCCTTCATACCTAACTTTTCAATACAGGTTCTGAAATCCTTTTCCCAAGCGGGGTACGCAGGATTAATCACGCAAAAAGCGACCAAACGATCGGAATAGGGTTTGATTTCTTCGGCGATTTCTTCATTGCCCTGCATGGTGTCTTTGTAGAATACGGCGTTTAACGAGGAGACCACCGAAAGATTGATTTTGTAATCATCCATCACTTTTACAAAGCTTTCGACATCGTTGTTGTTGATTTTTCGAAACGGCCAATGGCCCAAATATCCGCACATATCGATTAACATCTCTTCATCCCCCTCTCCAAGTACCTTTCCATGGTCTTGTTGTTTAGTATGGCGATCTTTTCGGCTTCGCTTAATTTGCAGCCTAACAATTTCCCCATCGAGGAACTGAAAGAACCGTCGGTACCGAACATAACCCGTTCCACACCGATTTTACGAACGGTTTCTTCGATTATGTCCTCGTCATAAATACTTCCGCTAATATCCAAGAAAATGTTCGGATAATCGGCTATGGCTTTCAAGGACCAATGATAGTCCCCGCCTCCGCCGATATGGGCGTATATGAACAGGGCTTCGGGGAACTTTTCCGCCGCCATGGCAAAGTGGGTTCCGTCGGATATAAACGGTTGGTCTTCCGAACGGGGGTGCATTTTACCGGCATGCTCCAAAATCGGGATATCCAATTCGATACATTTTTCAATCACGCTATGTACCGCAGGATCGGAAAGGTAATATTGATTGTAAAGCTTAACGCCGATCATACCCAATTCGTTGATACAACGGTCGATTTCCTTGACAGCCTCCTTGGCGTATCCGGGATTGACATAGCACATACCTTGAATGATACCGGGATATCGATTCATGGCTTCATAAACAAGGTCGTTATACCTTTTGCACATTTCCGGAGCCGGATTGCCTCGAGTAACGGGAAGAGAACATACCAGAACATCGAAGCCTGCTTTTTTGGCACCTTCTACCAGCCTGTCCGCATCGGCAACATTGAGATTGCCCTTTGCATCCGCCCAAACATGCTCGTGCCAGTTCACGACTTTATTTTCTTTAAAAATCTTTAGTTTATCGGCAAATGACTGCATCTGTATTCCTCCTATCATCAACAGTATGCCTTATTATATCACACTGCACAAAAATATTGTAAACGGTAGTAAATAACGAGTTATTTTTTCTTCTTGTACAGAAAACATCCGTATTTTCCCGGATGGGATATGGCCATGTATTCTTTATCGATCTTAGCCAATTTAAACAAAAGAGGAATGTCGCCCATATAGCATATGCAAATCAGCATGCCGGCAAACACGATCAAGGGCAAGCGCTCCATGATACCGTAAGCCAAAGGAGCCAAGCCCAACAAAAGATACGGCAAAAACAAGGCCCTGCGATAAGCGGCTACTTGAACCGGAACATCGTGGCTTACGAAAGGCATCAGCTTTTTATTCTCTATCACCACTTTAATATTTTCTTTTTTCAAGTGTCCGAAAATAATTAGGAAAAAAGCGTGAAGATAAGCATGGAAAATAATGAGGAACACAAGGCATAACAAATATATCAGCAAAAACAAAAATGTATTATCGTAAGAACCTACGGCGGATCTTAAATCGTTATAAAGGTTTGAGTTGTTGATGTTGTTGTATAAAAAATAGATAAAGGCAATCAAAAGCAGCATTATGGGGAATAAAGCTTTGTTGGCTTTTTTCACATCCGATGTCAAGTCGATTCTGCTTTGGTCTTGGTCCTGCATATGAAAATATCCCCCTATCCATAGGTATTACCGCTTAAACATTATATCATATCCTAACCGGAATTATGCCGGTTTTGCATTTTTGTGTTCGACACGAGCCGATAACTTGTATATAATGGAAGCAACAATAACCTCCGGAGGTTTGCAATGAGTATCATACGTTTGGGAATTGTGGGATGCGGCGGAATGGCAACCGCTCACCAAGTGAATATGAAAGATCAATTTGCGGAAGACGTTCAGGTAACCGCCACGGTGGATATCGATATCGCACGGGCAAAAAGAATGGCCGACGCTTTGAATTGCGATACCTATGTAACCGATTACAGAGATATTGTAGACAAAGTGGACGCGGTCTTGATTGCGCTGCCTCATTATCTTCATTACGAATGCGGTATGTATTTTTTAAACAGCGGCAAGCATGTTCTCATGGAAAAACCGCTGGCCAATACCGAAGACGAATGCTTGGACCTGATACATACCGCCCAGAGAAGAAATTTGGTCCTAATGACCGCCTACGTCCAGCGGTACAATCCGGTGGTGCTGAAGCTGAAGGAAATGCTGGACAAAAAAGAGCTGGGCGACTGCTTCCAAATTTCCATATGGACCGAGCAATACACGAGAAGAGAAGACGGCAGCTGGATGCACCGTAAAGACACATTAGGAGGAGGACAGCTTTTTAGCCACGGCTGCCACTACATCGACCTTCTGCTTTGGTTCTTAGGCGATCCCGTCAGCGGCGTCCACATGGGCAGCAATTACGGAACGGAATGGATGGAAAAGGAAGGCACCAGCAACGTCACGATGACTTTTGCAAACGGTGCCATGGGGTATCATTTCGGAACATGGGGAGCCAAAGGCTCCAAATTAAGGTACAGCATTCATGCCCACTGCAGAGAAGGCATGATCGAGGCCGACTTGGTTGCACGAAAAATATATGTTCATAATAACCTTCGAGGAGAACAATACGGCAAGAACCAAACGGAATTGGTGTTTGAAGACAATAGCACCGGTAAAAACACCAACGAAGAAAATCGACACTTCTTCGAATGCGTAAGAACCGGAAAACGTCCTAACACCGACGGGCCGGAAAGCATCCAAGGACTTCGGGTTATCTGGCGTTTGTACGATGCGGAGGAAAAGGGCATCGTAGCCGATTTAAGAGGATTGGGATTAAACAGACCTTGGGACCGAAGAGGCATGGACAAAAACGATTGCAAGTAAAGCCTATTCCATAGGATAAGGGGCTGTTGCATTAGAGGTTTTTTAAACTTCTGATGCACTGCCTCTTTTTCAATATTTTACCTTGAATTTAAGGAATTTTAATAAATTTTAATCAACAAAGAAGCCGATTACTAAAAAAGGGTGCACTTAATACACCTTTTGTAATAATCGGCTTTCTCTTTAATTTGTTTTCACTTAAGCACTATTTTCAAATTGAAAAAGATG
>JAAYHZ010000051.1 GCA_012744235.1 Clostridiaceae bacterium | reverse complement strand
GCCCATACGATTCCGTATACACCGAACAAGGCATAAAACAAAATCATAAAAGGGATATCCAACCCCCTTTTTCTAATCAGGGATAAAAGCAAAGGCCGGCCCAAGAGCGGTTCCTCTCTCCTCTTCAAATCTTAATTTTTACAGAAATTTTATAACAAAGCAAGATAAAGTGTTACATTAAGGCAAAGGACGGATAATACCGTCCCCTGCCTTGATATACTATGAACTTGGCGTTGTTTTCTTTATTTCGCCAACAGATTGTATATGACTTGAGCCGCCTCCGCTCTCGTGGAGGTACCCTTCGGGTTGATCTTTCCTTCGTGCCCTCGGATGATTCCCGCTTTTACAAATGAGGTTACCGCTTCTTTCGCCCAAGAAGCCACATCCGATGCGTCGGAGAAGGCGTATAGGGATTTTCCGGTATTCTCTTGCGGAAGTTGTCCCAAAATCTTTAGGGCATTGTACATCATCACGAACATTTCCTGACGGGTGATTTCCTTGTCCGGCGCAAACAGGTTGTTCCCGATACCGTCTACAATCTTCAATCGTTTTGCCATCGCCAGATAGGAGGTGTAATAAGTGTTCCCGGCATCGGCGAAGTTGTCTTTCGGATTTTCATCGGGCTCAATGCCGTATGCACGCATCAGGATGACAAGGAACTGTCCGCGAGTCAGTTTCCCATTCGGATTGAACTTGCCGTCACCCGTACCGAGGGTGATGCCCCTTGCCGCCATGAAGCTTACCGCATCATGATACCAAGCGTTTTCCGCTACGTCGCTGAACTTCACTCGGTTGTACGCCACCGCATAATGGCTGAAGTGATCGACGGTGAAGGTAACCGTACCTGTTACCGAATCGTACCGTCCGTTAGTCACCGTTACCACGTTGCCGGCTCCGTCGATATACCATACCACGATACTGTCGGGGTTGGCCAGCTCTTCGGGAGTCGGGGTATACGGGATGGACACCGTTACGGGCGCATTCGGATTGTTCCATTCCGTTTGCTTTCCGTCCACCGAAAGCAAAAGATTTATCAACGGCCTGTCGCCTATTCTTTCTCTTACGTCTTCCGGCAACGTGGACTTATCCCCTTGCCCGATGGTAATACGAGCCTTGCTTCCGTCCGTGTTCGGAATACCGGTCAACATATTGGAGGGGATGACAATGCTTCCTACGTTCGTAGTGACCGTGATCGTCCTTTCGGTTGTATCCTTTTTCAGATCCGCCACAGGTATGTCTAACGAATAGGTGTAAACATTCGGAATCGAGGGCATGGTAAGCAAGAGGTCTTCTTCACCGGTTTCTTGAGCGCCCAAGTCCGTAACCGCCGTTCCGGTGCTCATGTTAACGGTAAGAGGAAGGGATCTTTCCAAACCGCTTTCGAATTTCAAACCCGCTCTGTATAGAGGTGTTACCGGAGGACTTACCGGAACGCTCGGAGTATCTCCGCTTGACTTCCAGTTAGCCGATACGGTCACGGCTTTTCCGGGCATGACAAAGGTTGTCGTGGCACTGCTTGCATCCGCAAATGTTACGCCGTCTTCGGAGGTCCAACCGTCAAAGCTGTAGTTTTGGCGACTTCCCGCGTGAATCGTTACGGTCTCGCCTTCCTCGTAGCTTCCTGCACCGGTTGTGTCCGCATAGCTTCCGTTAACCGTTACGGTATAGGTGGCTGCGGGGATATCTTCGTAAACGGCGGTTATTTCTACAGGATTTGCAGGCATCAAAAAGCTTGTCACGGGCTCATTGGGATTTTCCAACGTAATGCCACCGCTTACTACCTGCCATTCCTTGAATCGTTGCCCGGCCGGCGGAGTATCCGCCGT
>JAAYHZ010000007.1 GCA_012744235.1 Clostridiaceae bacterium | reverse complement strand
CCGTCGTTTCTCCTTTCGTTTCTTGGAAGGACAGTTTAAGCACTTTTTCGGTTTGATCGGTTACTTTTGCCAAATCCGAACGCCCGCAACCGACAACCCATAAAATGCCTTCCGGACCTTCTATCAAAGGTATTTTTGCCCTTTTTTCCCTTTCAATTTTATTATCGATAAAATAATCTTTTAATTTTTTTGTTCCGTTTAATCCGATCGGCTTAAAAACGTCGCCGTCTTTTCGGTAGCGGACCATTAGGCAAGGTCCGGTTTTTTCAAAATCAAAGAATTGAACATATTTTCCGGCCATCTTACGGTAGTCCGTTTTATGGTCCGCCTCCAATATTTCGGAGCAAATCTTCCAGTTCGCGCTTTCCGTTTCTCCGGGTATGGATAAAGAAATCTCCGTAAAATATGTGTCTTTTTGAATTTGGTTTTTTCCAATATAAAGCCGCCCGTATCGATATATGGCCCAATATTTATTCGGAAGCTCCGTGGATATAGGCGATTCGCTTTTCGTAAGCTCAATCAACCGGTTCACATGGTAGCTGCCGTAACCGTCCAAAGAACCGGTACATTCGTGAAGATACAGCCGGATCATTTGTCTTTGCAAAGCCAAAGGGTATTCATTAAATAAGGTACAGTCGATTTCCTTTTGACCGTCAATAACCGTCGTACATGCTTCGTATGCTTTTTTACCGGATTCTTTTAGCCAAACTAAATCGTCTTCCAACACATCGGTCGTTTGCAAAATTTTATACACGATATCGGTATTTAAAACCCGATTCATTTCCGGAATCAACCGGTTACGTATTTTGTTCCGTGTATAATCGCATTCAAGATTGGTGCTATCGATTCGATAGCCAAGTCGATTTTGGTCCAGGTATTCCATAATTTCATCTTTATATACATCCAACAAAGGCCGAATGATATCCTCATTGACCCTCTTGATGCTGCATAAACCCTCTAAACCTGCACCTCTTGCCAAATTGAAAAGAAAGGTTTCCGCCACATCGTTCGCATTATGGGCAACCGCAATTTTATACGGCGCCTTCTTTTTCCCGATTTCTCTGAAGGTATCGTACCGTAATCTTCGTCCGGCTTCTTCTTCGGAAATTTTAAGTTGCTTTGCCAACTCGGGGACATTAAAAGCCCGTGTTATAAATTCCACTCCAAGCTCTTTTGCAAATTTCTCCGAAAAAAGCATATCCTCCTCGGCTTCTTTTCCTCGGATACCGTGGTGGATGTGCACCGCAACCGGCGTCACTCCCAAATAATCTTTCAGTCTATGAAGAATATGGAGCATGCAAACCGAGTCCGGCCCCCCGGAAAGGCCGCACACGATGGTTTCGCCTCGATGGACCATTGAGTACTTCTCTATCGTTTTAAGGACATGTTCCGCAATGTTACGCATATTACACTCAATTCGTATTTCTTATTGAAACCTGTCTCCCAAATTGGCAAACTTGGTATATTCCCCGAACCATCGGAGTTTGACGGTACCGGTCTCGCCGTTTCGATGCTTTGCTATAATACACTCGGCCACATTCGGCTCTTGTGACTTTTCCTTATTATAGTAATCGTCTCGATACAGGAATAAAACGATATCCGCGTCCTGCTCAATGGCTCCCGAGTCTCTCAAGTCGCTCAGCATCGGCCGGTGGTCCGCTCGGGTTTCGGGAGCACGACTTAACTGGGACAAGGTAATTACCGGAACATTAAGGTCCTTTGCCATGATTTTCAGAGCACGGGAGATTTCCGAAATCTCCTGCTGCCTGTTGTCCCTTTTCGGACCGGTAATCAGTTGAAGATAGTCGATTAAAACCAAATCCAGTTTTCCTTGGGCTTTTAATCGAGTGCATTTCGCTTTTATTTCATTTACCGTAATACCGGCCGTATCGTCGATGTACAAAGGTGTTTCGGCAAGCTTACCCATAAGCGTAATCATATTCGACCAATCGGCCTTAGACAGATTTCCGGTTTTCAACTTTTTGTTGTCAAGATGAATTTCCGTCGATATGATCCTATTTACAAGTTGTTCCCGGGACATCTCCAAACTAAACACAACGGTGGATTTGTTTTTATGTATTGCCGCATATTGCCCGATATTCAATGCAAAAGAGGTTTTTCCGCTTCCGGGTCTTCCTGCTACCAGTATCAAATCCGAATTGTGGAGTCCGTTCAAACAATTGTCCAAATCCGTAAAGCCTGTGGGGATGCCGGAAACCTCTCCCTCGTTTCTGGACAGCATATCCAGCATATCCATGGTGGAGTTAAGCACCGAACGAATATGTACCACACTGCCGGACTCTCGTCCCATGGATATGCTCAGCACATCCTGCTGCAATGCGTCTAAAATGGAGGAATAATCCTCCGTTTCCTCGTATGCCAAATTCGCATTTTTAACGCAAACCGTAATTATTTTTCTCAGTATGGAACACTTCTCTACGATTCTTGCGTAATATTCGGCATTGGCGCTGGTTTCCACCATGTTTACCAGCGTGGCCAAATATTCGATTCCCCCGGTTTCTTTCTGAATTCCTCGTGCTTTTAGTCGATCGGCAACGGTAATAACATCGATAGGCTGGCTTTCCATAAACAAAGACAGCATGGCGTTAAATATTTCCCCATGGTCTTTTCTGTAGAAGTCCGTATCCTTCAATATATTTACCGCCGTATATACGGCACTTTGGTCCAGCAGCATACAACCTAAAACCGCTTGTTCGGCTTCTATGTTTTGAGGAGGTATCCTGCCTGCAGCTTTATCCATCATTTTTAACCTTCTACCTTATTAACTTTTCGCACGAACCGAAACGATAAATTCCACATCGATTCCGGTATATAGCTTTGCGGTTAACTTATGTTCCCCGATGCTCTTGATGTTTTCGTCCATTAAGATTTTCTTTCGATCCACGGTGATATTCAATTGCTGTTTGATCGCGTCCGAAATATCTTTGTTGGTAATCGATCCGAATAATTTGCCTTTTTCTCCGGCGGATGCATCGATAACAACGGTTTGGCCTTGCAATCGCGCCGCCATGTTCTTTGCCTGTTGGACTTCTCTTGTTACTTTTTCACTTTCCGCCTTCTTCTTGCTATTCATAATACCAAGGTTTTCCGGGGTTGCCGGTACGGCCAGTCCATGAGGAAACAAGTAGTTTCTGGCATAACCGTCCTTGCATTCGATTAAATCATCCTTTTTTCCTAAGCCCTTAACATCCGCTTTTAAAATAACCTTCATAGAAAACCTCCATCCGTAATACATCCTTTTACCGACAAAACCGCCCTGGTCTTATCCTTTGTAAAACGATATTCACTTTGTTACCGGGACAAATTAATTATATCATTATACCTTTTTCCATGCAACGAATCAATTGACCGTGATAGTGTCAACTTACTGTAGGGAAAAAATGAATAGATGACATCCTGAATTTTTGTTAGAGCAACACTACTATGGGAATGCTGCTAATAGCAAGAATCCCTCATATAATCTGCCGG
>JAAYHZ010000050.1 GCA_012744235.1 Clostridiaceae bacterium | reverse complement strand
TGCTTGAGGGGTGTTCCCATTTGCTGTATCTCGGGGGAATGTCGCCGTTTTTTCTCGTCTCCATTTCAAGTATATAGGGCGGATCTAATTTCGGCACTTGAAAGCTTTTCGGATCATTTATAAACCGTGTCAATGCGTCGTAAGCGCCTTTTTTGATCATTTCCCTCGCCCGTTCGGGATGGATATGCTCCGCCGCCAAATTCCGATTGCGGTATTGGTCCGTATCGCACTCGATACCGGTTCCCGGTGTCAATCCTCTTTTTACGGCAACGGTTTCGATCCCCGGTACAAGGGCTTGGGCTTCTTTCGTAAAGGCAAGGTCTCCCGATCCGAAAATCGGCGTGACGCCCAATTCGGAGCAAATGAAGACGGCGGTGCCGAACTCGCCGATGGAAATGCCGTTCAACCTTTTATCGATGACATTGAACCATCCGGTATGGGATATGTGTCCGTATTCGGTACCGGCCTTCGGATGCTGTCCGATAACGGCATAACAATCAAAATTGTTTTCCAGTCCTCCGGGATACGGCACGGGACTCCAGCCCCTACGGTAATCCACCCGACGATCGAGAAGCTCTAAGGTCAGCCCGCCATAGCCGTGGCCGTCGCTTACCAGTATGTACTCCGCTCCGGCTTCGAAAAAGCCTTCTATGGCGGCATTGACTTCTCTTGTCAGAAGCTCTTTACCCCGTTCGTAATATCGCCCTTCCGGCGTGACCCACGTATCGTGGTCAATCACGCCCGCTACGCCTTCCATGTCCGTTCCTATCATGATACGCATAGTCCCTACTCCTGATACATACGAATTTTATTTACCATCATACTACCACAAAAACACGATCGGTTACACGATAAAGTACGAGGGTTTTTGTGGTATTTTATCGGAATATCGCGAACCTGATCATTTATACAACGAGATTGTCGTGCAATCCGATAAGCACAAAAAAGAAGTGAAAGCTTCCTAACGTTTCGGCATTTCCTTCGTCAACGGCCGGCAATTCCCGGTTGTATCTTTCGCCCCGGAGCTGAAGGCCATGGCATATTTGCAGCCTTGCCATTTGCAGTATTCTTCTTCGAATTTTTAAGTGACGTCCGTACGGGACATGCTGCGGTCTCTTTAAACCTTAAAAACCGCCTCTTCGTGCTCCTTCGATATAACCGGCCGGATAAAGGTCTCTTTGGATTCTTCGGTAACCGCCTTCGGTCCTCCGAATATCGCCGGCATTTCTATCGAAAAATTCCTCCTATTCCAAAACCACGGTTTCGAACAGCTCTAACCTCGGCAGCCGGACGGTCAATATTCCGTCTTTCTTTTCTACGGGAAGCGTAGTTCCGGCAACCAAAGCACGAGCTTTTGTCCGCCGGGTACGAACATGCAGTATCACGTTTTCATTGGGCATGATTTTTTCAAAGGGGCGGCTTACTCCTCCGGTGTAGTTGATCAGGCTGATCATATCCTTTGAGTTGTCATTGCTTCTTCGGTAAGCTACTTCCACGGAATATTCCAAATTCTCCGTCACGATGTCTTTAGGACTTAACATAACGAAAAGGTTGGCCAAAAGCTTTCGTATATCCGCTTGCTTGTAGTTCCAGAACAATTCCCCGAAAACCCCCGCCATGTACACGGCTTTTCCTTTTCCGTAGCGATTCAAAGTTATGGCCGGGTACTCGGAAGGTACGATTTCGCTTCCGTCCCATCCTTTGAACTTCTTCGAATAATAGCTGATAACCTCCGCCGTTACGGGCTCTACCTCCGTACTGATCAAGGGGGAAGGCAGCCGGTCAACGGTAATGTCGTTAAACGCTTCGTGATTTTCTTGTCGGAAGAAATAGAAATGAGGATAAGGCTTTAAGGGGGTTCTCAGCATCTTAATACCGAAAAGATCCGATAATCCGAGCTCCGTACCCCGTACGCCTTCTTCGTCGCAAATGGACGTTTCGAAGCTGGCAATCACGTTCCCGCCGTTTTTAACGTATTCCTTCAGTCTTTCGTTGAATTCATGTCCGGTGCATCCCACGTTGGGAAGGATTAAAAGTTCATACTTTTGAATGTCTTCGTTGCGGACGCTTTCTTCATCGATAATGTCACAGGGAATATGGGCTTTTAATAAAGCATCGTAAAAACCGTTGAACTCTTCACGAATGTCGCCCACCTGATCCCCTACTTGGCCGCCTTGGGTAAAGTCGCCGTGGGAGACGGAAGGCTTCGAATAAAAGTTGATGGAGTCTTCCGGCCAAAGAATCGCAACCTTCGCCAAGGAGCGGGTGTTGTAATAACAGTCTCTGTTGTCGGAGAAGAATTTGTAATCCTCCCATATTTTCTTTGCCGCAGGCTGGTCTTTAACCCAATGGAAGCAGGAGAACCATACCCCGGCTCCGTGAACCACCGGCTGCCCGTTGGCCAATCGCAGCTCCGTCTCGGGCGTATAGTAGCTTCGCCAATGGCTGTGGGCGGGG
>JAAYHZ010000049.1 GCA_012744235.1 Clostridiaceae bacterium | reverse complement strand
GGATAATCATGACGAAAAATGAGTTTTTGACAAAGCTTGCCGTTGAACTGAAAAAGAACAACGTTGCCGATATTGACGATATCATAAATGAATACGAACAACATTTTGCTTTCAAAATGGCAGACGGATTCTCGGAGGAAGAAATAGCCGCGAAATTGGGGAAACCTTCCGTGTTGGCTGCACAATTTGTTGAAAGTACGGAGAAAGACAAAAAGAGCAGCGGTAAGAAAATTCCGACCGTTATCGGACTTTGCTTTGCCGACTTTTTTGCGGGTGCCTTTTTTCTATTATTGATGGCTTGGGAGGTTATCATGGCTGCCTTTTCCCTAAGCAGCGCGGTGATTTCCATCTGCTTATTCGGTCAACTAAGTCCCGAATCCCTCATTCCGACCATGCCCTATTTGTCGGCGGTAATTCTCGGAATATCTTTCGCTGCACTATCGATCTTAACTGCCGTAGGCTGCATCTATTTTGCAGCGCTCATTCGCCAGCTTATGCGTTCATACGGTCGATTCCACTATAACGCTTTGGCAGCTGCATCCGACAGAGCGGTGCTTCCTTCCTTAAGCATGTCTCCGCGGCTACCGGCAAAAATGAACAGACGCCTTCGTAAGGTGGCATTGTTTACTTTGGTACAATTTTCCGCTTTTATGGTTCTCGGAATTATTGTCTCCATGATTCTATCAGGATCTTTGGAGTTCTGGCATGCATGGGGCTGGTTCGGTTACAATCCTATCAATTAAGTTGGAGGTGAAAAAGTGAATACCGTCGTCATTACCGGCGCATCGTCAGGTATCGGCTTGGAAACTGCAAAAATCTTAACACAAAATGGATTTCATGTAATCGGCGTATCTCGCAGCGAAGAAAATTGTAAACGAGCGAAAGAAAAGATCCTGTCGGAAAATCCGAATGCACAAATTACCTTTATGCAGGCGGATTTAATGCAGCAGCGAGAAGTGGTTAAAGTAGCCGAAAGTATCACTTTATATCTTAACAATTCCGGTAACGGAGAACTCTATGCCCTTATCAATAACGCAGCATGCATACGAAGTTGGTATATGACAACCGAAGAAGGCTATGAACAGCAATTTGCACTCAACCATTTGGCAGGCTTTTTATTGACGTATAAGCTTTTGCCGGCTTTGATAAAAGCAAAAGGTTGTGTAATCATGACGGGGAGCGGATCTCACAGAGGGATTAAAGTGCATTGGGACGATATTATGCTAAACCGAAGGTATAACCCGCTTATAGCCTATAAACAATCGAAGTTATGCAACCTTTTATTTGCCAAAGGATTAAACGATCGTTATGCCAAAGACGGTATCCGTGCTTATGTCGTAGATCCGGGTTTGGTGAATACCGATATTGGTAACAAGGGAACAGGTGGCCTTGTCAATTTCGTATGGTCTCTACGTAAAAAACACGGTGTATCGCCCGATGTACCTGCAAAAACCTATGCCTTCTTGTGTGAGCAAAAAGACCGGCAAAACGGACTGTATTATTACCTTTGTAAAGAGATAAATTACAGTAAAGAAGTAACATGCGAAAATGCTAACCGATTGTTTGAATTAAGCGAACGTCTTTGCGGGATTCGTTATGAAGGGAAGGAGATGGTAGCGGTATGAACGTTATGATAACCGGAGCGGCAGGAGGTTTAGGCCGTTCACTGGCTAATGAATGCGGAAGACGAGGATATAACCTGTTTTTGACGGATGTAAATGAAGACGGTTTACTTTGTATAAAGCAGGGGCTGGAAAGGCAATTCAACGTTACGGTTGCAACCGCAGCTTGTGACCTTACAAATGCAGAAAGCGTGGATCAAATGTTAGCCGTTATCGACAAACATCAAATACGTTTTGATATGCTTTTAAATGTAGCCGGTATGGATTATGAAGGTGGCTTTATGAGACGTGAAAGAGAAGAACTCGTAAGGATTGTTCTTTTGAACAATGCCGCCACCTTACGAATTACGCATGCTATCTTAAAGCGCAGAAGAGCAGGCAAGCCTTTTAATATTGTATTCCTATCCAGTCTGGCATCCATGTTTCCAATGCCATTAAAAGCAACCTATGCCGCTTCCAAACGTTTTCTGCTGGATTTAGCAATTTCATTATGTCAGGAACTAAAAAATGAGAATGTTCATGTACTGACGATATGTCCCGGAGGTATGGTAACGACACAAAAGGCTATTCATGGCATCGAAGCACAAGGCTTCTGGGGAACCGTAACTACAAATCCGTTGGAGTGTGTTGCACGAAATGCCATCGACCGAGCTTTGGCAGGTAAAAGCATATATGTTCCCGGTATACTCAACAGAATTCTTTTCTTCCTCGGCAAAATCATACCTCGCTCATGGATCGCTGCAGTCATCCATTGGCGATGGAGTGGGGTTACGGAAGTTACCGGGCATTAACGATAGAGTCTTGTATTTAGTTAAAAAGCTTAGTGTATGTTGTAGGAGGAATCGGTATGGATAGATATGAACGGATGCTCGGAGGGCTTTTTGGAGTTGCTTGCGGTGATGCTCTGGGTGGAACGCTTGAGTTTATGTCAAAGGATGAGATTAATAGGAAATACGGATATTTAAAAGAAATTATCGGTGGTGGTTGTTGGGACCTTAAACCCGGGGAAGTGACTGACGATACTATGATGACTATTGCCGTTGCAGAAGGTATCTTGGATAACCCGGAGAATCCCATTGAAGATATTGGGAAGCACTTTATTGAATGGTATGACAGTAAACCCAAGGATATCGGGAACATTATCCGAATTGCGCTTAATGAATATAAACGAAGCAATGACCGGATGAAAGCGGCCTACTACGCCCATCAGGTAACAGGCGGTAGGAGTGCCGGCAATGGTTCGCTTATGAGGTGCTTACCTGTTGCGTTATATTATAATGATATTGATAAGATGCTGGAGATAACCGCTTCACAAAGCGCTCTTACCCATTATGATCAAAAAGCAACGGATGCTTGTAGGTTTTATAATCTCTTAGTTTACCGGTATCTCAACGGTAAGCCTAAAGTGCCTTGTATAAGAGAGTACATAGTAAAGTATCCAGAATATAAGCAGGTATTCCAGTTGTCAAAAGACCAACTGAAGCCAACGGGATATGTGGTTGATACTTTAATATGAGTACTATGGTGTTTTATTAACACTTCTTCCTTTGAGGATGCTATATGTGAAGCGGGTAATCTTGGCGGAGATGCGGATACTATAGCCGCAATTACCGGCGGAATAGCCGGTGTGTACTATGGCTATGATGCTATCCCTGATAGGTGGAAGGAAAAGATCTTGGTAAAAGAGCAGTTAACTTCTATTGCAAAGAGGATGATAGAAAGGTTTCAGGATAATTCCGGTCGATTTTAGGGAGATAAAGAGTATGAATAGGTGCCAATGGTGTGGAAAAGTGACTAGCGGTTTCGGAATGGTAGTTTTAACCATAAAAGAAGGTGAGCCTTCTCAATCTCTATGTAGAGATTGCTACAACGAGTTTATGGCTAATATGCTTGGAATTGAGGATTTTGAAGATTTTGAAAAAGAGATTACCTTTTTAGATTGCGCCGGTACAGAACATTTCTTTCAAATAGAAAAAATCATTAACCCAACGGGTATTCTTTGGGAAGCGAAAGAGTTTATAAGCGACAATCAAATAGGCTATTCTTTTGAAATACATCAAGATTTCGAAGAAGATCCAAATGATGCTCTGAAAAGACTTTATAAAAAGATAAAAAAAGGATTATCTAAAAAGTTCATAAAGAGGGAAGTTGTTCAAGGAAAAGAACTTATCTCTATTAAAGATAATGTAGTAGAAGGACGCATCGAATGGGATGATAAATACAATGGCAGAGCGCCCAAATTTATCATAGATGGACAGGAATATAGTCTGGAAGAATTCGGTAGGATATTAATGTCTTGCGAAGGCCTGAACTTTAGATTAGAAATAATTGAGTCTTCAGAGTAGTTTATATTCATAACGTTAACAAAAAGATTGTGTCTATTGTATAACTCGTTTTTTCGAAAGTTTATCACCGCTGCCATTTCCGTTAGCAGAGCGATTATTTCCGTATGCTCATTCATTGAACTCCGAGTCCCTCGTTCCGACTAATGCCGTATTTGTAGGTGTTAATTTTCGGGATATCTTTGTCGAGGTTATTGGTAATGAAGAAATTATGAAAATCAATTCTTAAGCTTATGTAACCGGGGGATCTTTATGATATCTCGAAATATATGTAAGGTTTACTTGACATTCTGTCTTTGATGTGCTACTTTTGTGATGTAAAGTTAACCTTACATTGGAGGAGGTTTATTGTTGAAAAATAGAGTGAAAGAACTCCGAGAGCAATACGGTTTAACCCAAGCTCAATTAGGTGAAAAAGTAAAAGTATCACGTCAAGCCATCAATGCAATCGAAAACGGTAAATATGATCCGTCAATATGGTTGGCATATGATTTGGCAAAGTTTTTTAACATATCGATAGAGGAGCTTTTTGATTTTGAGGGGAGTGTGAGAAAATGAAGCTTCTTAAGTATTCAATCGTAAATGCAGCATTTATCGTCGTGATGTCTGCCGTATATTCCTTCCTTTTTATATTCACATCCAACCATATCGAGTTTCTGAGATTGCTTTCACATGCCGATACTTTGCAATCCGCCTTCTGGAATTGGTGGTCCGATTTCATAAGAGCCGGTAATATGAGATATATTGGATATATAATGATCATCTTGACGCTTGCAATTATGGTTTTTATGTTTATCAAGCCAAAGAAGAAATATGATGAATACCAAATAAGCATCATTTCTAGAAGTTTAATCATTGCCGGTATATTATCCGTTCTGATGATACCGGTAATCATGATACTGCTTCTGAGTGATCCGTCTTATGTTATCGAAACCATATTTTTATTTGCAGCTGTTCAATGGCTCGGTGTTTTATTATCCGATATGATTTATGTTATAAAGTATTAGAAGTCTGAAAGCCTCTATGAAATTATGATGAGATAGGAGATTAAACTTTGAATAAGGACTCTATGGTAAATAAACTGTTTTCGCTTTTACAAAAACCCGCCCTTTGGCAGAGAAGCACGGAGCCGTTTTGGGATGATGAGCATATATCAAAAGAAATGTTAAAGGCTCATCTTGATCCGAATCGAGAAGCTGCAAGTCGTAAACACAGCTTTATTGATGTTTCGGTTAAGTGGCTTACAAGCATTATTCCTGCAGGGAGTAGGGTACTCGACTTAGGCTGCGGTCCCGGACTATACACAAAACGATTATCCGATGCAGGATACGATGTCACCGGTATCGATTATTCCAAGCGGTCCATCGCATATGCGAAAGAACGGGATCCGAAGACAAGGTATATTTACCGCAATTATCTGGATATGGATTACACCAATGAATTCGATGCGATTACATTGATTTACTGTGACTACGGAGCATTGATTCCCGATGAAAGAAAAATACTGCTTAATAAGGTGTACCAAGCACTTAAACCCGGTGGCTTATTTATCTTCGATGTCTTCACACAGAGAAAGCATAAAGGAAAAAGTGACAATACATCTTGGATGTTCTATGAAAACGGCGGTTTTTGGTGTGATAAGCCACATTTATGCCTGTCTGCCGAATACTATTATGAAAACAATACCGTTCAAGTCCAAAAATATGTTGTCATTACGGAAGACGGTTTTCGCGAATACCTTATTTGGGATACCGGTTTTACAAAACAAACTTTGATCAATGAGGTCACGCCTTTCGGTTTCAAACTGCTAGGTGCATATAATGATGTTAGCGGCAGTCCGTATACGGAAGAAACGGATACGTTATGCTTTGTATTACAAAAATAAAATAGGCATTGAATCAGGCAAGTAATTTATTTTTAAATCGATGTGTGAGGGGGGTAATCCGAATGGGCGTTATTAGATCGCATGATATTACCGTGATAAAGGAAATAGAAGATTCTACATTAAAATTGATTCCTATGACCGACGAGCATTTACCCTTGTTGTATAAATGGAATGAAAAAAACGAATGTCCTCTATTGGTGTGAAGGCGATGATGTGGATACATATAACGAGGAGGATGTAAGAGGTATTTACGGGGGTATATCCCAAACTGCATGTTTATTATTCTTTTTGATGACATACCCATAGGAGAATGCTTTATACAAGACATGAATATTCCCGTCTTGCTTGAGAAACACCCCGGTAAGAATGTAAAACGCATTGGATCTTGGGTTCAATCAATGTAACTTCGACATTATTTATGCCGTAACGGAGGATTTTAATATAAGAGCGCAGAAATGCTTATTGATCAGCGGCTTTGTTTTGGATATGAGTATGGAACATTATGAAACGTCTAAAGGAAAATACGAGTACTGCTATTGTATTGACAAGAAAGGTTTTTCCATGAAGCAGAAGGAGCAACGTCATGATTAACATCGATGATTTGTACATAGTGAATTATTGTCACCCGAATTGTGTACCGCTTCGGAATATTATGCGGTTGCCAAAGGATGAGGCTTATGCTTTGGCTCATGAAATGGCGGAGAAAAATAAAGAAACCACGGCGTTTTATCGATTCGCCGATTTTGAAAACTATTATCCTCTTCGATTGAAGACCGATAAAATACTCTACGATACCTTTATATCTTTGGGCGGTAAACCTCAAACGGAGCACCCTTTGTCTTTTGTTCTTCAAGGAAGCGAATATTTGGATCATTGGTTTGATTGCGGTTCGGTGACTCGTATCCCGTTAAAGAGCATTCCGTCCGAATTTATCAGTTTTACTTACGGCGACAGCGTGTCGACTCTTAAAAGAACCGGTAAAATTCACATGATAACAAAAGAAATGCTGGCCGAAGATCTAAAAGGCTATGAAGGCACAATCGATGATTACATGAAGGAAATCAAAGAAAAGTGCCATTATATCGAAGTCCAGCTATGGAATGACGATTATGCCGTTTTGAATAAATAAGTAGTTTTTAGTTTATAAGCCAAGCTGTAAACAAATCGGATGAGACATATATTTTATGTTTTTTAGCTTTAGGAGGTTCGAGATATGGCAGAGAGCATATTCGAAGAAGGTGTTACTTTTGCAACGGATGAAGAGATTCCCGGTTGGATGGAGCTTGTTGAGATTGTAAAAGACGATTTCCCCGGATTGGAAAAGGAAAGCTATTTAAAAACCCTTAAAAAGAATATTGCTCGGAAAACCGCTCTTTGTTATAAGGTCAAAGGTCTTGTTGTAGGGATATTGCTTTTTTCTCCGAATCAAAATTGCTTGTCCTTTATTGCGGTACATCCCGATTACCGGTGCATGGGAATAGCAACAAAGTTAATTGATAAAATGTTGGTGCTAATGCCTCCCTATAGAGAAATTTCAGTGACCACTTTTCGTGAAGGCGACGAAAAAGGGGCTGCTCCGAGAAAGCTGTATAAAAAATTCGGTTTCGAAGAAGCGGAGCTTTTGACGGAGTTCGGCTATCCGGTTCAGAAATTTGTACTGAATCCGAATAACTTGGAATGCATTCTTGGAGTAAAGCGTACGGAAGTTAAGCTTGTACCGTATCGGGAAGTATACAAATTGTTATTTGCTTATGAAAGCAAGAAAATTTCAGATGCTCTCGGAGATAATGCCATCCGGATATACCATGTCGGAAGCACGGCTATAGAAGGAGCCATTGCAAAACCTTTGCCGGACATTGCCGTCAGTGTAAAAGATTTAAGTGTAATCGATGTACATGCTATGGAGACATTAGGGTATGAATGCAAAGGGGAGTACGGTATTCCCGGACGATGCTATTTTGTCAAAAGAAAAGACGGCGATATTTCAACGCATCACGTTCATTGTTTTCCTGAGGGGCATGAGAATCTTGTTCGGCAATTGGTGTTTCGAGATTATCTGAATACCCATCCTAAGGCGGTTCAAGAATACAATCAATTAAAGCTGTCGTTATTTGAAAAATACCCTAATGAGCGGTACAAATACACCGAAGGCAAGAGCATTTTTGTCATGAATATCATTCAGCTAGCGCTAAAAGACGGTTTCGGTCCAGGTTAGATCTTAATTATTGTGCCGTTTCACACGATAAATATTATGACGATAGGAAATGTATATGTGAAAAAATCGAAAAAGTCTGTATTTGTATTTTAGTTCATTTATTTTTTTACAAATGATGGAGGTTAAGTTATGGGCTTATTAATATTCTCAATAATTCTCGCAATCATTCTTCGGATCTACGGACCTACGATAAAAGGGTATTTTGGTGAAAAGTCGGTTTCATTCTTTCTATCGCGGCTAGACCCCGGAAAGTATAAAGTAATTAACAATATTATGTTAAAAATTGACGGCCGAACATCTCAGATCGATCATGTTGTCGTTTCGAATTACGGAATTTTTGTGATCGAAACAAAGAATTACAATGGATGGATTTTGGGAAACGAGTATGATGACTACTGGACCCAAGTCATCTATAAAAGGAAGGAAAAGCTCTTTAATCCCATAAAGCAAATTACGGACATATCCAAGCTCTGAAGAACGTGCTTAGCGAGTATCAGGAACTAAATTATATTTCCATCATAACGTTTACTACGAAAGCCGACTTAAAAGTAAAAACCAAGACGAATGTTGTTTATACCGCCAATTTGCTTAAGACGATTCGAAAATATGACAAAGAAACCGTATCCGATTCGGTAAAAGAGAAGGTATATAAAAAGCTGCTTTCTTTAAATATTGATGATAAAGAAGAACGAACGGAACATGTCCGTTCCATATACAAGAATATTAATGAGAAGAATAGAAAAATTACCGAAAACATTTGCCCAAGATGCGGCGGCACCTTAGTACGGAAAAACGGTAAATACGGATCCTTTACGGGATGCAGCAATTATCCGAAATGCAAGTTTACCGTAAAGTAAAAGGATTGACGATAAAACAGAAAATCATTCATTATTGATGAATTGCTATAAACTATAACAAAATAGTATAATTCATATAGGTGTGAAGGCTCGAATCAAGGATTATAGAAAAAAGAGGATTTATGTATGGAGTATGTTTTCGTTTTAACCGAGTATGATGAAGCAACATTTAAACCACAGGTGAGTAAGGCATTAGAAAAAAGAACGGAATTGGTTTCAAGAAAAGAATACCCCAAAATGTGGAATTTTATTGATAAAATGAACTCGAAAGAAAAAGCTTCTGAAGAAGTACTGAAAAAGAGGCGAAGAAGATTTAACGTGTATGGAACACTCTTTATCATTGCAGGCCTTTTTCTATTCATTCCTTCGCTAATGAAACCAAAGGAAATGCTTCTGCCGTTGTTGGCAGGTGCATTTGCAGTTGTTTTAGGAATTTTCTATTTAAGGTCCGGAAAGAACACGAAAAAGGAAAAAGTAACTTCCTTTGATAAGGCCGCAATTCAGCTGTTTAATGAATATGAAAAACTCTCTTCGGAGAAAGTTTCGGTGACCTTTACGGATGATAAAATCCAATTGGCAGGCAATGACCTGATTGATTACAGTGAGATCAATGAAATTTTCATCACGAAGGATCTTTTCATCTTCATTTGGAATGATAGAATTACCGTTTTGCAAAAAAAGGATTTATCCTCATGCAATATAGAAGAGTTTATAAGCTTTATTACATCCAAATCTCGTGATTCTTTCGAGGTTGTGAGTATAAATTAAAGGTAATACAGCGAAAAGCTCTTTGTCTTGATAGGATATAGGATCATACTGAACATGATTGATAAATTTTAACTCGAAAGAAAAAGCTTTTTAAAAAGTGCCGAAAAGCGGAATGACCCGGAACTTTGAGGATTCCTTAATTCCCGTAAGTTAATGTCTTTTATTCTGCGTAACGGCTAAAGCCGGTGATGTGTACACCTTTGACACCTGTACCTTTAACCATGGCGGTTCGTTATCCAAAAAGCACGGTGTATTAAAAAGCTTCTAATTATTTACTCAATTTTATCTACGAAATAAGTATCGTTCTCTAGGATCGCTTTTTTACCTTTTTCAAGAGCGGCAACGGAATCAATGAGATATGCGGTTCCGTTTAGAACAGGACCTTGTTTCAGTTCATTCCCTGATAATATATTTTCCAGTCGGTCGTATCGTTGTTTATAGCCTGCAAAATTATGGGGAAAATATTCCTTTCGGTATGTACCGGTTGAATCCGAAATGGTATACGTTACCGGCTGTTTTCTTAAACAATAACCGGCATTAGCGACCTCTTCCACTCCGTGCATGAATGTATTAGGTCCTAAACCGCATGCAAGCATGAGGATTTTGCCGTTTACTTTCGGCAACAGGCGAAAGGGAGAATGCTCTCCTACCGGGGTATTGTCTAAGATATGGGTAGAAGTCATGGAATATGCCATCTTACCGATTGCACACACGGAATGGGTTGGATGGATGCTTCTGTGCGTAGCATACTTTGTGCGAAAAACTTCAGGTAACGTTCCGATACATGACGGTGTTTGTCGATAATCAAATACCGAGTTGGGATCCAATTTATATGAAAGCGCGGGAACCAATAAAGTGCCTTGTTCACCGATCGTTTCAATTAAAGCTTCTATGATTTCACTTGCATCTATACCCGGAGCATTGAGTTTTCTGATAGAAGAATGAACCAGAACGACATCGCCTTGCTCTATTCCTAGTGCTCTTAAATCCGTTATTAATCTTTCTTTATAGCTCATTCCCAAATCTCCCTCAAGAATTACTTCTAGAATATATACTTTGCTACGAGTAATTTATAACAATAAGGTTAATTTTACAATAGATTCTGTAAAATAGCAGTCGGTGAACGAGAAAGCATAGCCGTTGATACCGTTGTCTTTGACTCACCGCCGTATGAGCCGGGATAAGCAAAGGTGATAAAGCTTAGCGGTGATCCTACACAAATAAATGACTAAGCTTTATTATCTATATTCAATACCTTCAAGCTTTCCGTCGAAATATAAAAAATCGCCGTTATCGTAGCGCCGGACTCCTTGAAAGACCGTCGGATGGATATAGCCGTTCTCGTTCTTCTCGTAATCTTTACAAATTGCCAACCAAGGAACGTATTCGATGTTGCCGTTCGTGCCCATTTCCACGCGGTCATTCGTTTCGAAGGAAATCATTTCATACTTTTCATTGAATGTAAATATTCCTTCGGCTTTAACGCCGTTATACGATATGATTCCCTTTACATGGTAATCATCGATTTCTTCAAGCGTAATGTATCCTTGTAAAAGGGAAGTAGGGATAAACAAGCTTTCGGCAAGGTAGGTTACAAGGCACGCTTTGTCCATATCCGTACCCGTTTCATTAAACAATGTTATTGACTTTGCCAAGGTTCCTTTCATTCCGCCGACACCGTCGGTAAAGGAATCCAAGCCTTCAAAGGGGATACCCATCATCCTGCTTTCTATTAAAGCATAACGGTCGGGAGCTTTTACAAAGTCGTATTGGGTATAATCAATGACAAGCTTCTCTCCTTCCCGTCCTTGCATAAAATCCACATCATAAAAGGGGATTTTCATGTAGGACATCTTGGGTTTTCCGATATATCCGCAGTGTTCCATGTATTTTTGTACAGGTAAAGGTAAATGTGCAAAATCCTCTTTCGTGAATTTTTCGGAAGATAAATCCGGTTGCTTAGCGATGGCAGCGTTCACTTTATTATTAAAGCTTTGCTTCACAGGGGAATAGGGAATATTGAAATATACCAAGATGATGCCGATAAGAACTACAATTGCCAAAAGAATAACCATTTTCTTTCCTCGTTTCTTCATAAAAATCTATTTCTCCATTTCCGAAATATTCTTCATTAAAATGCCGAAGCCTTCGGCGATTTTGTCGAGAGTATCGTTATCCATTCCCTCAAACAGTTTTGTAATAAAATCAATTTCAAGATCGCCGCGTTTCGCAAAATGATTTTTGCATTTTTCCGTTAAGGCTACTCGCAGTATTCTTGCGTCCGAGCTGTCCTTTTCAAAGGTGATAAATCCGTCTTTTTCAAGAATTGCCGCCATCTTCTTCACGTTCTGTCGGGAGGTACCGATAAGCTGTGCCAATTCGGTTATCGTCAATGCTTGCTTTTCGGACTTTACGATTACGGTTATGAAAAGCCACTGCTTTAACGTAATCTTGTCATCCAACGCATCTCCTAAGGCTTGCAATCGGTTTGCCAGAACAAATAAGGTACCGAAAATATAGGCTTTCTTTTGTAGAGGATCCGCTTTGTGTAAATCAATTTCAATAAGATTTTTTCGATCGTTGTTTTGCATCCTAATGCTCCTTCTTAATATACGTAACTAGTTACATTACTAATATACGTAACTGGTTACGTATTGTCAATGGTTCTGAAAAATATTTTTTCATTTTCTCGAATATCATCTGAGGTTTTCAAAGCAACAAATAATAATGATTTAATAACTTCGCTTAGGGGAGGGTAAGTATAAAAGCATTTTATTCTCAAGGAGAATTAGCCAAAGTTAAATTACCTTGAAGGCTCTTTTATCTATAGGAGAAGAATTGAATCCTATTGGCGGAGGAAGATTGTAAAATTGTTAGATATAAAATATTAAAGCCTTTGTGATAATGTACTACAGCGGGAGATGTTGTATCAGTTGGCTATAAAGCGGTATCGGTAATAGAACCGCCACCATCCTATACCCTGCCGTTAACGATATACCAAAGGTCCAAAAAATCGATGTTAACGACCCGGTTTCCGCAAGAAAAATGGCTTGCGTAATCATAAAGCCTCTTAATCTCGTGAAAGTTTCGGATTTGTTAACAAGCAATATCCGTGAATGGG
>JAAYHZ010000006.1 GCA_012744235.1 Clostridiaceae bacterium | reverse complement strand
ATGATGACAGCAAGATTCTATCCTTTGATATCGTAGCGGCTGCAGAAAATTACCAACAAGAAATGCAAAGAAGCGATTTGGTCGTAGAAATCGACCTGCTTTCTCGAAGGTTGGCAAAATGGGATATTTCTTTTAACGACTTGTCTAAGATATCGCCGAAGCACAAAAAAACGCGGCAAATGTGTATAAAGATAAGCGAATATATACTAAAGAACGATGAATTGTACCGACAGATGATGTCAAGCAAACAATTGCCCTCCAAACAAATTGAAAACACTTTCAAATTACCCAAAAAAAAATTCGAGAGATTTCGCAAATATATAATAGCGGTAGTGATTATCAAAAGCGGGGACTTTGAGCAAATAGCCGAATATGTGAAGCTCAAATAAAGGTGATAAAAAATGAAGGCAGTAATACTGAATACGGAAAAAAAGCATACGAATATTTTATGTAACGACGGAAGCTTTAGGAAAATCAAAAGGCAGTCCTGGCATACCGCCGGTAAGGAATTTGATTATGTTCCTTCTTCGACAAGCGTCGTTTCCAAAGCTGCCGTTATTTTGATCGCCGTTCTATTAACCTCTCTCATTTCCGCTTACGCCTTGCCTTACCGTACTTTGGCTTTGGATATTAATCCTTCCGTCACCATGAGCATTAATCGTTTCGGATACGTAATAAACGCTTACGGAACGGATGAAAGCGGAATCAAGCTTGTTCATAACCGAAAATTGATTCATAAAAAAGTGGAAAACGCGCTGGGGCTGTTGGTAACGGAAGCTACCGCCGAAGGCTACCTCAAGCCGGAAACCGATAACGTAGTGCTGCTGTCGTATAACGTCCCTTCCGAAATAAACTACAATCGCGAGACCGACTATATCGATAAGCTGGTTCGCACCTTTGAAGAAACAACAACTCGCTTAAACATACCCGCCCAAATTGTAACCCAACCGATTGATACGGAAATTATGGAGCAGGCTAAAGCCAACGATGTCAGTCCGGGGCGTATGGCATTGTTAAACAAGCTCAAAGAAGTCGACCAAGACGTTACCTTAGAAGATATCAAGGACGGTCCGGTAAAAGATATCATATCCGCCATTCAAAGCAACGACAAGGACTATTTCATGGCAAAAGAAGCCTTTGCCGACTCGGAAACGGAAAAAACACCAAAGGGTAAGAATGATGAAAATGAAAATAATAAAGACAATAAAAATAACAATAAAGATAATAAAAGCAATGTAGAAAATAACTCAAAAAATAACAAGAAGGAGGACAAAGAAAAGAACGACAAAGAAAAAGAAGATAAAAAGAACAATAACGAGGACAAAAAGGATAATAAAAACATAGAGAATAAAGAAAACAAAGAAAACAAGGATAACAAAAATAATAAGGAGAACAAAGAAGACAAGGAGAATAAAAAAAATAATAAAAAAGATAACGAGAATAAAAAGAACGATAATAACGGGAACAAGAACAACAAAGATAACAACAAAGTACGGAATCCGTTCTTGAACAATAAAGGCAACGGAATCATAAATGAAGCAAAGGATAAAAACAACTCCTCTGAAAAGCAGAATAAAGAGATGAATAACGGCAAAGATAACAAAAACAACGACAATAGTATGAAAAAAGATAATAAAAAAGAGGAAGAAAAGGAAAATAACAAGCATAAAGAAAAAGAGAAGGAAGATAATAAAAACAAGCAAGACAAAGAAAACGATAACAACAGCTCCAAGAACGAAAAAAACGACAGTAAGAATAACAATAACAAAAATAATAACGGTAACAATAAAAGCAATAATAAGAAAAAAGAATCGAACAAACGTCAAAATAAAAACGGCTAAACGAACAATTATTGAACGAAAAATGATGAAACCGGAAAACACCGTTCTAAAACGTCTCTATTGTGTTATATACTCTCTAGCCCTACTTTCCGAAAAAGGTGCTTCTTGGCACCTTTTTCCTTTGTGAAGCCAAGTTTTCTCATGGGTAAAGTCTTCTCTTTATGTACATTCTATCAATGAGGTTCGATCAAAGTATCGAACCGAATTCCGATCCTTGCATATTATATATAGACCGAAACCAAAAAAAGGAGACCGTTATGCATACCGAGAGACACATGTTTCCGGGAAACAATACGTCCCGGGGCTTTTACAGCTATTATCCGTACATTGTTCCGTATTCGGCGGCCGAACATATTTATATCCTCAAAGGCGGACCGGGGGTAGGAAAATCTACGTTTATGAGAAGAATTGCGGAAAAAGCCGCTTTGCTAGATTTTGATATTGAATTTATGCATTGTTCGAGTGACCCGGACTCTCTTGATGCGGTGTTCATCCCCCAAAAGAAAGTCTTGGTTGTGGACGGCACGGCTCCGCATGTCATCGACCCGAAGTTCCCCGGTGCCATCGATGAAATCATCAATTTAGGTGACTGCTGGAATCAAGAAGGATTAAAGGAAAAAAGGGCGGAAATCGTTTCTCTAAGCGTCGAAGTCAGCCGAATCTTTGCACGAGCATACCGCTATTTGAATGCCGCCGCCCGCATTTATGAAAACTTAGAAGAAATATATAGCTTGGCCTCCGATAAGAACCGAATCAACCTCATAGGGGCGGAAATCATCGACACATACTTTAAAGACGATCCTATAACCGGAAAAGAAGGCTCCCTCAGGCGCTTATTTGCCACGGCCATTACACCGGACGGCTTAAGGGATTACTTGCCTTCTGCACTTAATACAAGCCGTAAAATTATCCTCAAAGGAAGCCCGGGAACCGGTACGGAGAAAATACTGGCAAAGGTATTGGAAGCTTCCGTATCGAGAGGGTACGATACGGAAGCCTTCTATTGTGCCCTATTCCCCGAAAAACTTGAGCATATCGTCATTCGCGACAAGGATTTGTCCATTGCCACTTCTAACAAGTATCATACCGTACCTACCGAGGGCTTCGGCAGCTACGACTTGGACCCGTATCTGAACAAAGATATCATAAAAGCATACGACGATTATCTGCAGTACAACCGCTTGGAATTCGAGGGCTTACTCCATCGCGCCATCTATACATTAAGTACGGAAAAAATCTACCACGATCGATTGGAAAGGATCTACGTCGATAATATGGACTTCGAAAAAAGAAACGCGTATGCCGATAGGGTCATCGAAAAAGTATTCGGATAAAATTACCGGTTCCGTTTTTCGAGACAAAAAAAGCAAGCCGCTCGAGCTTGCTTTCTTGTTTTTTATCGTTATCGATGTTTGGCGGAAAACTCTTTGTAATCCTCCAACATGTCCTTCAACAATCGGGGCGTATCCAAATGATAAGGGCATCTTTCGCTGCACTCATAGCATTCGATACACTCTTCGATTTTATGCATCTTTTCATTCCATTCGTCGGTTAAGAATTGCCGGTAAGGTGCTCTTCGGAGCAAGAATTTCATTCTTGCCGCTTGCGGGATATCGATTCCTACGGCACAAGGCAAGCAATATCCGCAAGATCTGCAAAAGGAGCCGGCGAGCTCTTCCCGATCCTTTTCTACCCGTCTTTTCATTTCGTCGTCGTATGCGGGCGGATTTTTCGATAAGGATAAAAATTGGTCCAGCTCTTCTTCCTTTTGAATTCCCCAAATCGGCACCACATGGTCGTATTGCCACAGGAAAGCAAAAGCCGCTTCCACGTCGGCGATCAATCCTCCGCAAAGAGCCTTCATGGCGATAAAGCCCATGTTTTGTTCTTTGCACATTAAGGTAATTTCATAATCCCCTTGCGACGAAATGGAGCTAAAAGGATACTGCAGCGTATCGTAGTATCCTGTGGCGATGGCCTCTTTTGCAATATCCGCCGTGTGGTTGGTTATGGAAATAAAGCGGAGCCGACCTTCTTTTTTCGCTTTTTTTGCTTCCTCCAGCATCTCCATGAATTTTTCGGAGCGTATATTTTTCGGGTTATGGAATTGGTATATAT
>JAAYHZ010000048.1 GCA_012744235.1 Clostridiaceae bacterium | reverse complement strand
GCGCTTCAGAGGGGGTATAACCCTTCGTCAAAACAACGGTGGCTTTGACCACCTGTCCGCGGAATTCGTCCGGAGCGGCGGTTATGGCGCATTCCAAAACGGCCTTGTGTTGAATCAAAGCGCTTTCCACTTCAAAGGGACCGATTCGGTATCCGGAGCTTTTTATAACATCGTCGGCACGGCCTACAAACCAATAGTATCCGTCTTCATCGCGGTAAGCCATGTCACCGGTATGGTATACATCGTCGTGCCATACGCTTTTGGTCAATTCTTCGTCTTTATAATACCCTTTATAAACTCCCAATCTTTTGGTCTTTGTTCTTAGAACGACTTGCCCTTCTTGGCCGGGAATACAAGATTCGCCGTTTTCATCTACCAAATCCACATCGTGAATGGGGCTTGCAAGTCCCATGGATCCCGGCTTCGGTTCCATCCAAGGGAAATTGTCAATAGCAAGGGTTAATTCGGTTTGGCCGTATCCTTCATAGCATTTTAATCCCGTACCTTTTAACCATTGGTAGTATACTTCAGGATTCAGGGGCTCTCCTGCAATGGTACAGTGCTTTACGTTCGAAAAATCATAAGCGGACAAATCTTCTTTAATAAAGAATCGATACATGGTAGGCGGCGCGCAAAAAGTCGTCACCTTGTATTTCTCCATGATCCGAAGGACCTTGTCGGCGATGAACTTTTCCATATCGTAGACTAAAACCGCGGACCCTGCGATCCATTGTCCGTAGAGCTTTCCCCACATGGACTTCATCCAGCCGGTATCGGATATGGTAAAGTGGAGTCCGTCATCGATACAGCAGTGCCAATACTTCGCCGTTACAATATGAGCCAAAGGATAATTAAAATCGTGCAATACCATTTTCGGCATTCCCGTTGTACCGGAGGTGAAATACAGCAGCATGATATCTTCTCCGCCCGGATAATCGTCACCTGTCGGTCGAAGGAATTCTTTATCCGTAAGGGACATTTCCTTTTCAAAGGACATCCACCCTTCTTTTTCTCCGGCCACCATGACCAGGTTTTCTACCCCTTCGGATTCTTTCACCGCCAATTCCACTTCATGTACGATCTCATTTTCATTAATACATACAATGGTTTTAATACCTGCGGCTTCAATACGATAAATGATATCTTTTTTTCTTAACAGGTGGGTTGCAGGAATACCGATGGCTCCGATTTTATGTAAGGCAATGATAATATACCAAAACTCATATCGGCGCTTCAGTATGAGCATAACCTTATCGCCTTTTTTAATCCCTAAGCTTTGAAAATAGGCGGCAGCCTTGTCGCTGAGTTCCTTTAATTCGCCGAAATGAAAGGTTTTCTCCAAGCCGTAGTCGTCACACCAAACCATGGCTCTTTTTTCCGGGCATTTTAACGCATATTCGTCCACGACATCATAAGCAAAGTTGAACCGGTCCGGAACCTTTATTGAGAAATTTTCGGCAAAATCCTCGTAACTTTCGTACTCTATTCTGCTTACATATTTGTCTAATAAATTCATGGTAACCCTTCCTATTGTGTTATTTAAAAAAGAAGATATCAAACACTAAGCTTAGATGTTTGGTATCGTAACGAAGTTTCTTTAATATTTAGCAATTCTACCACAGGAAATTTGGATTGTAAATATCATAAACATAGAACATTTCGTAAAAATCAAGGCTTTTAAGAGAAGCTCCCATTACCTTTCTTGCAAGTGTTCCTTTATGGCTTGCACCGTCTGAAAGATTCCCCGGTCGTTGTTGATTATATAATCGGCGGCCTTACGGTAAAGATCGATCCTTTGGCGATACAGCCTCATTAACTTCTCGTATCGATCTTCTCCCGCCAGTAAAGGACGGTTTTTTAGCTCCTCGTTTTGTATGATCAATTCCGGCGATCGATCCAAGAAAAATACCTTACCGGCATTTTTCAATAAGGGGATGTTTTCTTCCCGGGTAACGATGCCCCCTCCCGTGGATATCACCATGGAATTACCGTAAGACAACTGCTTTAATGTACGTGTCTCGATTTGACGGAAAAATTCTTCCCCTATGTCGAACAGGTCCGCTATTTGGCCGTAAAAAGATTCGATGTACTCATCGGTATCAACAAATTCCATGTCCAAGGTTTTTGCCAGCGTTCTTCCCACCGTGGATTTACCGCTTCCGGGCATTCCGATTAACACGATGCAGTCTCCCGCTTTTTTCTTCATACGATAAAAAAGCTCTTCGGCTAACTCCTCCGTTTGTCTCGTTCCGGTCCATATTTCAAATGCTTTTAACGTTTGGTATACGGCGGTCCACATACCGTTTTGAACGTTTTTTCCCTTTTTTCTTGCTTTTTTCACCAATGCGGTATCCCACGGATGATAGACCAAGTCGATAACGCAATCTATAGAATCCGCGGATAAGTCATAAGCGGCAGGAACGGACCCGGTATCCGGAAACATGCCCACCGGCCCGCAGTTTACAAACAATGCGAAATCCTTGCCTTTGACCGGTTCCTCCTCATGAATAACCGTACAATCGGGAAACTTTGCCGAGTATCTTTTTTTATCGATGGAGGCAATGACCGTTTCGGACACATTTAGATCCTTTAAAGCCGCAACGACCGTATTCAAGGAGCAGGAGTATCCTGTAACCAACACCTTCTTTCCGGTAAGGTCCAGACCGGTTCTCGATAACGCTTTCAAAAACCCGAAGTATTCGGTGTTGTAGCCGACGGACACACCGTTTTCGATTCGGACGGTGTCCGCCAAGCCGGTTTTCATCGCTTCTTCGGACAAAAGGTCCGTACTCTGAAAAGCTCGATATTGCAAAGGAGCGGCGATACTAAGACCTTTTATTCCCTTATCCGCCGCCTCTTTTATGCACAAATCGACTTCATGGTCGGATTCCGGCTCAAAACAGCCGAATCCGAAATCAAAATCTATAATCTCATCGAATTCTTTCCAAACATCCGTCCCTTTTTGGTAAGACGTTTTTTTGCGAACGAAAGCGTACTGCAAACCCCAAATTCCTTTCGTCTATTCTTCAGGTTGAACATCCTTCATTGTCAAACTGATCCGCTTTTTATCATGGTCCACATCCAAAATTTTGACCTTTACAATTTCACCGACGGACAATACATTCATGGGATTTTTCACAAAAGCGTCGCTTATCTGGGAAATATGCACCAACCCGTCTTGATGAACACCGATATCCACAAACACACCGAAATTCGTAATGTTGCGGACGGTTCCTTCCATGATTTGTCCCGGTACCAAATCTTTGATGTCCATGACCCTTCTTTTGAATACCGGCCTCGGGAAATCTTCACGAACATCTCTTCCGGGATTCTTCAGCTCCTCAATAATATCCTTTAAGGTAGGAACACCGCAGTTGATTTCCTTCGCTAAAGCGGCAATTCCGATCTCTTCTACTTTTTTATCGATATCCTCCATATGGTGATTCTTCACATCGTCCAAGGTATACCCCAAGCGCAGGATCAGCTTGTTAGCCGCCTCGTAAGACTCCGGATGAATTCCGGTATTATCGAATATGTTTTCGCCGTCGGATATTCTTAAAAAGCCTGCACACTGTTCAAATGTTTTTTCACCGAATTGAGGTACGTCCAAAAGCTGCCGGCGTTCGGTAAACCGTCCGTTTTTCTCCCGGTATTCCACGATGTTATCGGCCGTGTTTTTGTTGATACCGGCGACATACGAAAGCAAAGAAGCGGATGCCGTATTCAAGTCCACCCCTACCCGATTTACGCAATCCTCTACCACGCCTTTTAAGGTTTGGGCCAGCTTCGTTTTGTTCATATCATGTTGGTATTGGCCGACACCGATGGATTCCGGCGGAATTTTTACAAGCTCGGCCATAGGATCTTGCAATCTTCGTGCAATGGAAACGGCACTGCGCAGAGCCACATCGAAATCGGGGAATTCTTTTGTACCCAACTCGGAAGCCGAGTACACGGAAGCTCCCGCTTCGTTCACAATGACATACACCAAATCGGAGTTCGTTTCCCGAATATATTCCGAACCAAATATCTCCGTTTCTCCGGAAGCCGTTCCGTTTCCGATGGCGATCATATCCGGATGGTGTTTTTCTATCAGGTCGGACATTATTTTTTTCGCTTCTTCGGTCTTTTTCAAAGGAGGCGTAGGATACATAACCGCCGTATCCAATACTTTGCCGGTACTGTCAATGACGGCTATCTTACAACCCGTTCGATAGGCGGGGTCGATTCCCATAATCACCTTCCCCTTTACCGGAGCCTGCATTAACAAATTCTTCAGATTCGCCGAGAACACTTCCATAGCCTTATCTTGGGCTTTGTTCAGCAGGTCGGTGCGAATCTCATTTTTCAAAGCCGGAACAATCAGCCGATAATAGGCATCCGTAAGGGCTCTTTCCATGTATTCGCTCCATTCGCCCTCTTCTCCGGACAAGAGTCTTAATTTAAGACCGCTGAGGATACGAGAGTCGTCGGCTTCAATATCTACAGTTAAGTAGCCTTCCTTCTCTCCTCTGTTAATCGCCAGTACGCGATGGTTGGCGATGGTTTTCACCGGTTCCTCGTAATCGTAGTACATGGCGTAAACCGAATCTTCGTCCTTCTTTTTCGTACATTTGATAACGGCGGTGTTGATCATTCTTGTACGAATGTATTTGCGAATGGATGGCGAGTCGGAAAAGGTTTCGGCAATAATGTCCAAAGCACCTTGTATGGCTTCTTCCGTGCTTGCCACTTCTTTTTCCGGATCCACATAATCCCGGGCGATTTCTTCGAAGCTTCTTCCCGAAAAATCCTTTTTCAAAAGGATATCCGCTAACGGTTCCAACCCTTTGCGTTTGGCCTCGGTAGCGCGAGTCTTCTTTTTCGGTTTAAAAGGACGGTATATGTCTTCGATATCTCGAAGCATCGTCGCCTTGTCCAGCTTCTCCGAAATTTCGGCGGTCATCTTGCCCTGCTCCGTGATTAACCGCTTCACCGTTTCCCGCCGCTCTTCCAGACTCCTCAGATAGGACAGTCGGTCAAACAACTTCCTCAACACTACATCGTCCAGACCCCCGGTGACCTCTTTCCTGTAACGTGCGATAAAGGGCACCGTATTCCCTTGGTCAATCAGCTTAACCGTTTGAATAACTTGCTCTTTCTTAATGTTCAGCTCGTTGCTTAATGTCAAAATAATATCCATGCGGGTTAGTCTCTTTTCGTTTGGGATTTTGATTTATGTATATTATACCATATACTAACTTCAATTGTGAAAACAACCGTAAGAATTCATAATTAACATGAAATTACGAGAAACGATTTTAAGGAAAAGCAAATATATGCTATAATGCTGTAAAAGTGTAAGGAGGAATATCCGAATGGCTTATAAAGGTTTGATAAAAGATATTGAAAAATGCATTCGACTCGAGGTCCCGAGCAGAGTTCCCGTTTTTGCGTTAAGCGAAGAATTTGACGTTCGTATGTCGGGTATCATGTACTGTGACTACAACAGCAACTCGAAGCTGATGGCGGAAAGCCAAATCAATGCCATTAAAAAGTACGATTACGATTGGGCATGGCTTCAAGTGGACGACTGCATCGAGTTCGAGGTCTTGGGTGTAGGCGTAAAAGGCGGCGGAAACATTTTGCCGGCAACATGCGATTATCTTCCTTTTTCTTATGAAACGTATCATAATTTAAGAATTCCCGATTTCAAAAAGGAAGGCCGTATGCCGGTATTGCTTGACGCCATTAAGAGAATAAAAGACGAGTTCGGAGATACCGTTTGCGTCACCGGAAGAGTGGCCGCCCCCTTGTCATCCGTAACGCTGTTGTATGGAATGATGCCTACTTATTTGGGAATATACGATAATCCTCAGCTGGTGAAGGATACGGTGAAGTTCTTTACCGAAATGCAAACCCTTTGGGGTATCGAACAAATTAAGGCCGGAGCCGATGCATTATGGGTAGGAGACTGCAATGCATCCGGACATTTAATCAGCGTTGATACCTTTATGGAATTTGCATTCGAAGGCGTTAAAGTCTGCGCAGAGAATTTCAAATCCGCAGGCGGTTGGTCCTTCTACCACGCAAGCGAGCACTCCATACCCCATTTGAAGGCCATGGCTAAAACCGGTGTCAGCGCCGTCAGCGCAGGACCGGGAGTGGATATCGGCGAAGTAAAGGCTGCCATCGGGGATCAAGTCTGCATTATCGGTAACGTGAACCCCATTGAAACGTTGCTGGAAAAAACGGCGGAAGAAGTATACGAAGACGCCAAGCAAGTCATGCTGAAGGGGAAACCGGGAGGCGGATATATTTACAATTCCGGTGAAATGATACCGAGAGATGTACCCGAAGAGAATATTAAGGCCATGGTCAAAGCGGGCCGGGATTTCGGAGCTTATTAAAAAAAGAAAATGAAATAGTATGATGAGGTGAAATATGACTGTTAATGTTGCCGTAATCGGATTGGGGCATAACGGTTTGGCTTTTTGCGAGGAGTATGCTAAAAATCCGAAAAGCCGACTGATTGCCGTATGCGATATTGACCAAGAAAGAGCGAAATACGCCGGTGAAAAATTCCATGCGGCCGTTTACACGGATTATTCCGTTTTGGATATACCGGAGCTGGATGCCGTATCGATTCACACGGGGGATTCGGCCCACAAAGAACCGTTTCTTTTATCTTTGAAGAAAGGCAAGCATGTTTTCGTGGAAAAACCCATGGCCAACAGGATCGAAGACGTTTTGGAGATGGTTCAGGAAGCGGAAAAGCATCCGAATCTCGTCAGCCAAGTAGGGCAAGTCTTGCGATTTGTCAGACAATACGCCGCCATTAAACGGTTGGTGGACTCCGGGTTCTTCGGTGAAATCGCATATTTGGAAGCCGACTATATTCACGACTTAAGATACCAATACTTTATGGAAAAGTGGAAGGTTACCGACGAAATTCCCATGGTAGGCGGCGGCTGCCATCCTTTGGATCTTATGAGATGGTATGCGGGAGAAGTTACGGAGGTCAATGCCATTTCCAACCACATCACATACAAGGAAATGCGTGAAGAAACATCCATCGTCGCCACCTACAAATTCAAAAGCGGAGCCATAGGAAAAGTGACCTGCCTTTACGGGTCTCCCGGACCTTGTCCGGATATGTATAACCTGAAAATTTACGGAACAAAGGCTTCCTTGGTGCAAAGAAAAATCTGCATCGATGCTTTAGGCAGCATGTGGATCGATTTGCCGAGCGAGCTGTTTATACCTTCTCATCCCTACGGGCCGGAGGTCGACCATTTCTTAGACTGTATTACGAAGGGAATCGAATGTGCCGTTCCCGCTTGGGACGGCGGAATGTCGGCTATTGCCACGCTTTTGGCCGCCGAATCGGCAAAAGACGGAGAGAAAAAATACATACCGAGTTTACGATAAAAATTCCGTGAGGATAGAAGGAACGACATTCGTGTGATCATG
>JAAYHZ010000047.1 GCA_012744235.1 Clostridiaceae bacterium | reverse complement strand
TCATAGTGTTTCATTTGGATTAACCCCCTATATTCATTTTACTAAATTCGTATGGTTTCTCCTATTATATTAGGGGGCTAAATAGTTATTGGCAGGTCTTAGCTTTTCGTATTCGTACACGAAGAATCCGTAAAGCTTGATATAAGGTCCCATTTCGGCGGTAATACCCACGGACGCAAGCTTCGACGAGCCGATACCCACTTCAATGGAAGCGGCAATACCCATCTTCATGCCGATCTTACCCATGACATAGAATTGGAAAGCGAAGTGTTCGTCCATCAGATCCATGGTTTCGGTACCCGCGCTCGGTTTGAATAAGCCGATCTTGAACCAGAAGATATATCTTTTTCCGACTTCGTATTCCAAGCTCGATCCCATGGCGATGTTCACATCCGCCCGAACGACGAAGTTGACGGAGGTGGAAATGGCAACCCCCAAGATACACAACTCGGCTCCGAACATTTTTTGATCTACAAGCTTAACCCAATCGGTTTCCGTTTGGAGCATTTCGCTGTATTTTTCCATCAGCTCCCGGATGGATTGGGCATACAGCCCGGCTTCCAATTCGGTATCCAAGGAAAGATCCATCAATTCCAAAAGGTCCTTCGTAATATTGGTCTTTCCTAAGGTTTCGCCCAGCTGCTTCCATTCTTCCTTATCGGTTTTATCGCTCGGTATGGAATTCCAAAGGGCTTCCAGATCGCTGTAATAGCCGGCCAATTGTTCCGCGGTACCCTTTGCTTGGTCAATTTTATTCTGTACTTCTTCGATTTGCTTGAGAATAGGACCTACTTGGGTATCCTCCAGCAAGCCTTTCACCTTTTCCCACGTGGATTCTTCTTCTTTTTCTACCGTATAGATATTGATATTAAACGATACGGCGGAGAAGTTCTTAATATCGATGGAGGAACTTACGGAGACGCCGATAGGTACGGGAATAAAGAATAAAATCTTCTTCCATACAAGGTCGCCTTTTACGTTGACACCTAAAGCCACTTCTTCCGTAAATGCCGCCGAAAGGTGAATCACGATTTTTCCTTCGTCTTCGGTTTCCGTTTCAAACTCGGCGTCAATACCGACGGCAAGCTGAACACCGTCTTTAAAGTGAAGCCGGTCGCCTTTTGTAATAAGTTCCACGGTCAGCTCCACATCGTCGGAGAGCTCGAAGGATTTGCCTATGTTAAGAAGTTCAATTTCTTCATAGGAAAGAGGATTTCCGTTTTCATCCTTGAAGAATACTTGTATTCCGTCCAACTCGCGGAAGCCCTTGGTTTTGGCCGCCATATCCGCAAGGAGGAAGGCCGCGTCTTCCGCAAAGCCGCTTTTCTTTATTTGGGCATATAACTGTTCTTCGATTAATGCTTTTTCTTCGGGGCTAATCAAATCGTCTCCCGTAATATCCGGAGTGACGTAAAGGTCCATTGAGCTTTCGATGGCTTCCTTGGTGGTTCTCTTGTATGAAATCTCACCGGTATCCTTGTTGTATCCCGTCACTTCTCCGAAATATACGGAGTCTTCATCCGTTACGCTGTCGGGAGAAACATAAAGAGAAATAAAGTCCCCGACATTGACTCTATCTTTTGCCTTTTCCAATGTTCCGTCTGCGCCCATGATCATTATATAGGTGTCAACGTCCAATTGATTGATATTGACAACGCCCGTATCTTCCGTGGGAAGCGTGGGAACGATAATGGGGAAGTTATCCGGAATCTTGTAAAGGACCGCCATTTCGTCATCCCCGAGAGGACCGAAGGTGACGGTATTGTCGCCGGAAACGCCTAAAACCTTGACATAGACTTCGGGATCGTCATGATAGCTGAAGTTCATATAATCACGGTCCGTAGGCTTTGTGTTTATGTAGAAGCATATGATATCGTTTACATTCAGCGTATCTGCATATTCATAAACAAATGTACCGTTCTTAGTCGAAACAAGGCTCGGTACAAGGACCTCGTAAACCTTTTCTCCGATTACATAATCCAGTTCATCCGTGTCCCGGATATAGATAATGCCGTCGCTCATTTCAAGGTTTTTCACTTCTTCCTTGGCAATGGAGAAAGAAGCGGTGCGAACGGTTTCGGGCTTATCCTTGAAGGAATAGCCGTCCGCTAACGTAAGCTCGTAGGAGCTTCCTTCTTTAAAGCCTCCGACGGCCGAAACCGTATATACGTTGCCGTTTACGGTCCACGTCAAAGGAATGGGATCGGATCCGTCCTTCCGAATCAAGGTGAAAGCATCCTCGGGAAGTGTTCCCGCATCTTCCGATCTTACGATTTCAAAGCTTAAATCGGGTCCTTGGTCTAATTGCGCAAAGGAAGTGATGTTTAAGGTTTCACTTTGCAGCTCCGTATATTTTGCATATACGGTCAAATCCTCCGTTACGGGGTAGTCGTAATAGAAGGGCTCGGTCAGCCCCGGATCCTTAAACCAACCTACAAAGATGGCGTTTTGCTTTGCGGTTTTATCCGCCCCGGGAACGGTACCTAAGGGTTGGTCCTTCACGGCGGTAAGGGTGTCTACGACACGGCTGCCGTCCTTGAAGGTAACGGTATAGGTTTCTTCTCCGGGCTCCTCGCCGGGTTCCTGTCCGGGATTCGTGCCGCCACCGCCGATAATTACTACGGGTTTTTCTTCCTGCTTTTCTTCCGTTACGTATTTTTTGTAACCGATTTGAACCAACAACTCGTCGATTCGCATAAGGAATGACGCGCATTCCGCTCGTGTGGCGTTATTCTTCGGATTAAATCTACCCTTGCTGTCTCCTTGGAACATCCCGCCATTCCACAGCTTTAAGACCGCTTCCTTGGCATAATCCGAAATGCTGTCAAAATCCTTCGGCAAATCGGTTTCATCCGTTTCAGACAAGGAAATTCCCAACGCTTCAAAAAGGCGAACCATAAAAACCGCCATCTGTTCGCGGTTTACCGGTTCATCGGGAGAAAACAATCCGTTGCCTGTTCCGGTTGTAATTCCGTTTTCTACGGCCCACGCTACATAGGGGGCATAATAAGCGTCGTTATCTACATCCGAGAATGTCGATTTGTTTTGATACTTGGATATGTCTACCCCTACCATTCTGCCTAAAACGGTTACAAACATGGCCCTTGTTATGGTTCCAAGAGGCGCAAAGGTTCTTATTCCCGTTCCGTTGAAAAGGTTATGCCTGTATGCATACTCCACTGCATCGTAATACCAGGCTCCCTTTTACACATCGTTAAAGGGAAGTTGTTCCGTCTGCCGGCTGTTAGACTGTGCTTGGTAAATGCTTGCCGCAACTACATTGAGAGGTAGTGACGCCACCAGCATAACGACAGCTAACAGTAAGCATAGCAATCGTCTTTTCATAAATCCCTCCGTATAGTTTTTAAAGGACACAAGTCCGTTTATATATTCACTGCTTCGGTCGTAAAACGAAGCAGGTGGAATCCGTTTTTAGAAATATTCCCTCGGTTTTAATCCTAAGGGGCCTGCAATGGCGGAATTCGGGAACATCCGGATTTCACGATTCAGATTTGATACGCTTTCGTTGTATATCAGGCAGCTGGTGCGCACCATATTTGAAAAGGCTTCTACCGCATCCAACATTTTGATATAGCTCGGGTTTGCTTTTAGCTCGGGATGCCGCTTTGCAACCTCGGCAAGCCGATCTAAGGACTCGGTTATCAGTTTTTCTTGGCTAAGCACGTCATTCGGTGTCGATTTTGCCGTTATCAATTTTCTTTTGGCCTTAATTGTTTTCAAAAGAGCCTCGATTTCTCGCTCCGCATAGCCGTTTGTTAAAGCCAAAAGAGCCGTAAGGGCATCAAATCGGCTCGACATCTGTACTCCGATTTGGTTCATGGCGCTTGCAATATTCTCATCAAGACGGATCAGTCTGCGCTGCACGGAAATACCCCAAACGACAATGAGTGCAACTATAGCGGTTATGGCAATGATCGTAGGCAGCATGTTTTTATTACCTCCAAAAGTTTCCGACAGGTCGGCAACAGGCTTCGACGACCTGTCATATAGAACAGCAGGGTTCGAATCATAGTTATTCATTTATATATGGCCTAAAGTCTTCTCCCTCGGTAGCCGAAAGGATTAACTTCGCATCGTCCGTATCGAAATCCGAAAAGTCAATCTTTCGAATGATCATTCGGTTTTTTCATTGTTTCGAAGCATGATATCCCAAACAAAGCTTCGGATTGTTCACGATATCGGAAGTTAAGGTTTTTAATTCGTTTTCCTCCTTATCTTCTCAGGCTGTAAATCAATAAGTTTCGTAAGCATCACACCGGATAACAATCGTTTTTACGCTTCATATGTTCTTTGTGTTAAAGGAAAGAGACGGTCTTTCCCTTCGAGAGTTATATAGAATTTTGAGGTGTTTGTTAATTTTCTTGTATGAAAAACGTTTTTTTGACATGAAACATATTTTCAGACCCGGTCATTCGTGTTAAACTGAATTAACCGTATATTGTTAAAACGGAGGAAAGAAAATGCTGCAAATCGCGGTTTGTGACGACAATATTGAAGACCTGTCCGCCATGGTGCGGCTCTTAAACCTGTATCGGGCGGAAAGACATCTGGGCTGTGAATACGCCGTCTTCACAAATGGTTTTGAATTGGTGTCCGCATTGGAAAAAGGCAAACGGTTCGATATCTATTGCTTGGATATTCTGATGCCGGGCTTTACGGGCATGGATGTCGCAAAGGAGATTCGTTCCTTTGACAAGACGGCGCCGATCATGTTTTTTACGTCATCCGTCGAATTTGCATTGGAAAGCTATTCGGTAAAAGCTTTTAACTACATATTAAAGCCGATATCCAAGGAGAAATTTTTCATTACCTTTGACGAAATGCTGGAACAGGTAAAGGTGAAAAATGACGAGGATGCCATTGTCGTCAAGAGCAGCGACGGAATTCAAAGAATCTTGGTTTCCGGTTTGGTATTTGCCGAGGTCACCGGAAGAAAAGTATTATACCATTTGCTTTCCGGGAAGGTCATCGAATGTACGGAGCCTTTTTCTCCCGTTTGTGACCTTTTGATGAAGTTCGGACATTTCGTAAAAACCCACCGTTCCTATATCGTCAATATGCAGTATGTGGATACCATTGATGATCATAGGGTGACGCTTCAAACCGGCGGGTCGGTCCCCGTTGCCCAAGGCAAAGGGAAAGAAATTAAGCACCGGTATTTGGCTTATCAAATGGAAGAGGAATAAAGAAAGGGTTTTCTTTGGCCATCCGCCAAGAAAGGATGATTTCATGTTTGCCAATATTATCGAGTTTTGCCGCTATTGGTTTGTCCTATTGTTCGGAACAACCGTAGCCGTGAGTTTTGCAGGCTTGGAGCGTACGAAGAAAAACATTTTGGCCATAGGGATTATGACCAACGCTTTGTTTATTTTACAACTCATCGCTTTGCTGCTGTTCGGCTTTGACAACGTTTTAAAGCTTTATCCCGTATTGTCTCACATCCCTCTTGTTTTCTTTATCGTTTTTTACATGAAGCGTTCTTGGGTGTTTTCCGTAACGTGCATCGCCGTTTCTTATCTTTGCAGCCAGCTTCCCCGCTGGGTCGGCAGCGTGGCAAACGCTCTTACTCAAAGCGTTACCGCGAATCACATTACATACATCATTGCGGCTTTTATCATTTATTATTATCTATACAAATACGTATTTGAATCGTTTCGTCCCTTAATCGAGCGTTCCGAGAAAACCTGCCTGCTCCTTGGGGCCATGCCTGTTTTATATTATATTTTCGAATACATCTCCGGTGTTTATACCGATTTTCTATACACGGGATCGCGGGTAGCCATTCAATTTATGCCCTTTGTTTCGGCATCCTTCTATCTTATCTTCGCCCTGCTCTACTACGAGGAAATGAAAAGAAAAGCCGCTATCCAAAGAGAAAAGGATATGCTGGACACCCGTTTTCGACAAGCTCGGACGGAGTTTGAATCTTTAAAGCAAATGCAGCAGAACGCGGCGGCCTACCGCCACGATATGCGCCACCATTTGGCGCTTTTGCAGGGCTTGGCATCAAAAGGTCGAATCGAAGAAATCAAAGAATACTTAAAGGTTGCCCAAGCCGACTTGGATGCCATCACGCCGACTCGCTATTGCGAAAACGAAACGGTGAATCTGATTCTGTCTTCTTTTGCAGCGAAGGCCAAGCAATCGGATATCCGGCTTTCGATCGATGCCAAGCTTCCCGAAGCCTTGCCTTTTAGCGAGACGGAGCTTTGCTCGCTTTTGTCCAATGCATTGGAAAACGCCATCAATGCATGCAGCCTCTTTGCCGAAAGCGACAGACGGCTTATCAATCTTCGCTTGTATTCGAAAAATAACAAGCTTTGTATGGATATCCAAAACAGCTACAAGATCGAGCCCGTATTCGACCAAGGGCTTCCCGTATCCAAGGAGGAAGGTCACGGCTACGGCACGAAAAGTATGGCTTGTATCGTGGAAAAATACGGCGGTATTTGCCGGTTTACCGTAAAAGACGGCCTGTTTATATTCCAAGCGACGATTTAACGGGATACGGAGCATGGTTTACGAGGCCAATCCGGATTTGGTATAATTTAAGAAAAGAACGTCTTTAAAGGAGGTCGGTACCGTGAGCAAAGCCATCGATTTGTCCAAAAGCGTTTATGAAATATGCAAAGAATATCCCGAGGTTGTTGATATCATGAGAGACTTGGGGTTTGAGAACATTACCAACCCCGCCATGATGAAAACCGCAGGGCGTTTTATGACGATCCCTAAGGG
>JAAYHZ010000046.1 GCA_012744235.1 Clostridiaceae bacterium | reverse complement strand
GGCCGACCCTTATATGGTGTTAGCGGACTTTAAATCTTATGCAAGGACCCAAGAGAAAATCGGCCGGACGTATAAAGACAAGGATGCATGGTTTAAAAAGGCCGTTATCAATACGGCCAATGCCGGATACTTTTCCAGCGACCGCAGTATTCGTGAGTACAACTCCGCCGTATGGAATCTTTAACGTAAAATATCCGAGGATGTGTGTATGAAAAAGATCAAGGTTTTGTATGTTTCGGCAGAATGCTATCCATACGCATACGTCGGGGGATTAGGCGAAGTGGCTGCCTATCTTCCGAAAGCCTTGTTAAAAAGGCAGGATACGGAAGTCGTAAGAGTGATGCCGGGGCATAAGGAGATCGAAGATAAAAAGATCCTGACCGACTTTCCGGTGCCCATGGGAAGAGGTTACGATACTTGTGTTTTGAAAACCGATCCTTCGAACGAGGAGGTCCTTACGTATTTTCTCTGCAACGACCGCTATTTTTACCGAGACAACGTATACGGATACGATGACGACGGGTATCGGTTCTTCTTTTTATGCAGTGCCGTCGTCGAAATGCTTCAACACATTCCCTTTCAACCGGACATCATCCATTTGAACGATTGGCATACGGGGTTTGTACCGCTGCTCTTAAAAAGGAAAAACCTTAACACAAAAACCGTTTTTACAATCCACAACATCATGTATCGAGGATATATACCGAAGGAGTATGTAGAAGATCTTATTTCGGAGGAGGAAGCGGTTCTTTTGGGAAGCCCCGGTTATTTGGATTTTATGAAAGCCGCTTTTCTTTATTCCGATATGCTTACGGCCGTCAGCCCTCGGTATGCGGAGGATCTGCTAAGAGAAGATATCAGCGGAGATTTAGAGCAATTGATAAAAAGCCGAAAGGACAAGCCCGTAGGTATCCTAAACGGCATCGACATGAAGGCGTATGATCCTTCCGGTGACGGCGTATTGAAGTTTCCCTATTCTTGGGATTGTTCGGATAACAAAAAGAAAAATAAAAGGGAGCTGCAAAAAAAGTTTGGTCTTCCGCAAGAAGACGTGCCTTTGGTGTCCATGGTTTCCCGATTGGAACGGTACAAGGGAATTGACCTTGTGTTAGAGGCCATGGAGATTTTGAAGGACGAGCCCTTCCAATTGGCGGTTTTAGGATCCGGTAACTCCTATTACCAAGGCTTGCTGGCGGAAGCCGCCCAAAGATATCCCGACAAAGTGCGGGCTTGCTTCGATTATTCTTCGGATTTGGCAAAAGAAATTTATGCCGCAAGCGATTATTATTTCATGCCTTCGTCCTACGAGCCGTGTGGCATAAGCCAGCTTTATGCCATGCGCTACGGAGCGATTCCTATCGTGAATCCGGAGGGCGGCTTGAAGGATACGGTCTCGGAGCATCCGGAATTCGGAAACGGATTTTACATGAAAAAACGAGACGGGGAATCCTTAGCGGAGGCCGCAAAAAGAGCTTTTTCCTTGTACGGGACGAAGGAGCTTGAAAGGATTCGTATAAACGGCATGAAAGCCGATCATTCATGGGATAAAAGCGCGGCACAATACGAAGAACTGTACGCGAAGATGCTTGATATGCTTTAAGCCGACGAAATCAAAAAAGCCTTTGTAATCCGTATTCCGAGGATTCCAAAGGTTTTTTATTTTCATAATTGCATACGATAACCGCCGTTGCACATAAGAAATGTGTGCGAACACAGAAAAATCAAAAAGCAAACCTTGCCAAAGATGCGATTTAAAGGCTGATAAATTCTCCCTTTATCCATGGAGTGATAAAAGCGGAAACAAACTTCCCATAGAAGATCGATTCGTATATAATACCATAAAAACATGAAAGCGAAAGAAAACAGGTGGGTAGGATGGGATGTATAAATGCCGTTCACGATACGGGGGATATTCGATACCGTTCTCCTTTCGGCGCGGTACCCGTAAAAAGCGAAGTGAAGCTATCGATATTTGTCGAATCCGAAAAGACGGACAAAGTGTGGATCCGTTTGTGGAATAACGAGAAGGGAGAAAAAATCATCGAAGCCCTTTCTTCCGAAGACGGCATATGGCAAGGGACCGTTGCCGTTGATACTCCCGGTGTTTATTGGTACTACTTTATCGTTGTCACGAAAGACGGATGTTTTTATTACAGCAGAAGAAACGACACGGATTTCGGGACGGGCTTTTTGGATTGTTGCCCTCGTCATTCTTTTCAAATCACGGTGTATGAAGAGTTTTCCGTTCCTTCTTGGTATCGTGAAGGCGTTATGTACCAAATCTTCCCGGATCGGTTTTATCGAGTCCGGGAAGGTATTCAACCGATTCCATATGACGAAACATTCGATCAAGTGATCTTGGACAATCGTATGTATTTGGTGAATAAGAACGAAGAGGATGTTCCTTCTTGTCTTAGAGATCCCTCCACCGGGGATCTTTCCAACCTGGATTATTTCGGAGGTACGTTAAAAGGTATCATTGAAAAGCTCGATTATTTGCAATCCTTAGGTATTAACATTCTTTATCTGAATCCCGTTTTTGAAGCCTCTTCCAACCACCGTTACAATACCGGCGACTATTTTAAGATCGATCCTTTATTAGGGGACGAGACGACCTTTGAGGAATTATGCAGAGAAGGACAGAAAAGAGGCATATCGATTATATTGGACGGTGTTTTCAGCCACACGGGAAGCGACAGCCGGTATTTTAACAAAGAAGGCCGGTATCCGGAAATAGGGGCGTACCAAAGCAAGGATTCGAAATATTATTCTTGGTACCGCTTTGAACGTTATCCCGATAAATACGACTGCTGGTGGGGCGTAAAATCCTTACCGAACGTCAACGAAACCGACCCCTCCTACATGGATTTTATCATAAGGAATGAAAAGAGCGTCGTCAAATATTGGATGGGATAGTGTCAACTTACTGTAGGGAAAAAATGAATAGATGACATCCTGAATTTTTGTTAGAGCAACACTACTATGGGAATGCGGCTAATAGCAAGAATCCCTCATATAATCTGCCGGATAGAGCAGACTCTTCACGTGTTCGTGGTTGTTG
>JAAYHZ010000005.1 GCA_012744235.1 Clostridiaceae bacterium | reverse complement strand
GTGGTGCCCAGAGTCGGAATCGCACCAACGACACGAGGATTTTCAGTCCTCTGCTCTACCGACTGAGCTATCTGGGCAAATGGCGACCCGGAAGGGACTCGAACCCTCGACCTCTAGCGTGACAGGCTAGCATTCTAACCGACTGAACTACCGGGCCATTTTGGTGGGCGCTACAGGGATCGAACCTATGACCCCCTGCTTGTAAGGCAGGTGCTCTCCCGGCTGAGCTAAGCGCCCTCGGTACTGTCCTCAAAAGGACAATTCCAAGTATACAAGAAATGATATTTAATGTCAACTGCAAAATTTTGAATTTTTCTTGTCACCTAATGCTTTATAATATCCAGCAGCTCTTCTTTTGTAAATTGGTACTTCTTGTTACAGAAGTTACATTGGGTCTCAACTATATCTTGCGTATCTATTATATCCATAATCTCTTCTTTGCCAAGAGCCAATATGTTGGTTTCCATCCGGAATCGAGAGCAAGTGCAGCGATATTCTACAGGACTTGTATCAATGATCTTCATGTCTAACGAACCTAAGATCATTTGCAAGACATTTTCGATAGTATCCCCTCCGGATAGCAGTTCCGAAACGGCCGGATAAGTATAAATCTTCTGTTCAATCAAGGAAAGGGTTTCCTCCGTTGCTCCCGGCATCAATTGAATAATATACCCTCCGCAGGAGGTAAAGGTACCTTTTTTATCGATGGTCTCTCCCAAACCGAAGGCCGTGGGAATTTGCTCGGAGGTTACAAAATACGAAGCCAAATCATCGGCAATCTCTCCGGAGACCAAATCCACATAACCGGTATAGGGTTCCTTTAACCCGATGTCTTTTACAACATACAAAAACCCGGTATCTCCCACGATTTTCGACATATCGATCTTTCCGTTGGGCTTATGATACAACGGCACATTGGGATTTCCTACGTACCCTCGTACGGCATCTCTTGTATCCGAAACCACCACAATACCGTCGATAGGCCCGTTGCCTCGTACTTGTAGGGTCAACTTATCTTTTTCATTTTCCATCATCTTCGTCATTAAAGCCGTTGCGGTTAAAGCTCTGCCTAAAGCCGCAGCGGATGCCGGCGACAAATGATGAATATCCATCGCTTTTTGTACCGTATGCAAAGTCGTAGCACCGTATGCCCGAACCGTGGCATCCGCTGCAAGCACTCTTACGATATAATCTTTCATTTGTTTTTCTCTCCACTCTTTCTGACAATATAAAATACTCTTTCGCTATTCTCGGTATAAGGGTTAAATGTAAATTCGTCGAACATCCCTTCGCAAACAAACCCCGCTTTCGTGCAGGCTTCCTTCAAATCCTCAAGATCAAAAGCGGTTTCGATTATCGTGTCCTCAAACTTTTGATATAAATCGTTTAATTTTTGAAACAACACGATATCAATGAAGGATCTTCTTTCATTCGGATCGTATTCACACTGCCAAATGCATGTGAAATCTTCTTCATCTACATAGAAGACATTGTCGCCGTAAATGTTCTCCAGCTTGTGCAGGGTATTCACGTCGAAAATCAAAAGTCCCCCCGGATCCAAATAATTATAACATAAACGCAGCATTTTCTTAACATCTTCCATATCCTGAAGATGATTGACACTGTCCAACAAACAAACAATAGCGCCTACCGTTCCGTAAAGCTCGAAGGAAGTCATATCCTGCCGCAAGAACAGTATGTTTTGCCCTGCGGCTTCCGCTTTTTGTCCGGCTTCCGTCAGCATTTCCTCCGAGATATCCACGCAAATCATTTCGTACCCTTTTTTAGACATGATAATAGCAAAAGAACCGGTACCGCAAGCAAGCTCCAATACCAAATCGGGCTTACATCCGTATTTGTTGAAAAGCCGTGTCACATAATCCGCCCATTTTTCATAATCCACGTCTTCATTAAGCCGATCATAAACTCTTGCAATTCCGGTATACATAATGCGTATTTTTTACCTCGTCTTATGCTTTTTATCCTTTGAATCTTCTGCTAATAATCCCGCCGATTCTTCCGGATTCTTTTGCGGTAAGGCTATCCCAACCGCTTTTTTCTACCTTCTCTAACAAGCCAAGCTCTTGGGCTACCTTGTATTTCATGGAGGAACGATCCTCCTTCTTTTTCTTCATTTTTCCTCACCTCCAAAGCTAATATGTGCCGGTCGAACAACAATTATACTTAAAAGGCGAGTACATACATTCTTTTAAGGTGCCAGCTTCCCTTTCATGATTTCCACCGCCGCATGGAACTGGAGATCCTCCTGTCGAGGGATGGAAGAGATGGGGCTGTCTTTATACGTTCCTTGAATTTCCACCTTATGGTCCGGTGTAATGCCTACGTCCTGAACGACATTTCCTTTGGGCGTATAATAGCCTGCTATGGTCACTCGAAGCCCCGAGCCGTCTTTCGTAGGAATAATCGCTTGAACGACACCTTTACCGTAGGTTTGGGTACCTACAATAGTCGCTCTTCCGTTGTCCTGGAATGCGCCGGCCAATACCTCCGAAGCACTGGCACTTCTTTCGTTCACCAATACCACAAGAGGGATGTCGATATGGGCTGCGTTGGACCTTTCATACTCCCGATTGCCGTCTTTATCTTCGGTGTAAAGAATGATTGCTTCCGGCAAGAACATATCGGCAATGCTCACCACTTGGTCGTAGCTTCCGCCGGGGTTATCCCGTACATCTATAATCAACCCTTTAATGCCCTTTTTAAGCAGCAAATTAAGCTCGTTATAAAAATCCATGGCAACCATGGTATCAAACATGGTAATTCGAATATACCCTATCAGGTTATCAATAATCTCGGATTTTACACTGGGAATATGGACCTTTTTCCTTACCATCTTAAAATCCAAATATTGAAATTCCGAAGGTCTGTAAACGGTAACGACAACCTCCGTACCTTCTTCTCCTTTAATCAGATTCACTACAAAATCGGCTTCTTCCTCGGTAACGTCGTCGCCGTTGACCTTAACGATCAAATCGCCTTCTTTGATTCCCGCCGCTTTTGCAGGACCGCCGCCTACCGCTTCAATAACCTCCAAGATGCCGTCTTTGGTTTCAGAAACGATCAGTCCTACACCTACATAGCTGCTGGAGGAATACTCGCGCAATTGCTTCATTTGCTCTTTGGTATAGTAGATGGTATACGGATCCTTTAATCCTGCCGCTAATCCGGCAATGGCTCCTTCGAACATTTCCCTTTCATCGATATCATAGTAAAAGTTTTCCTTAAGCAAGTTCCAAACCTCGGAAAACTTAGCGACATCCGACTTTGTCAATTCGTCTTTATTAAAATATAAAACATATTCGTTCCGAGGATTATACAAGCTTCTCGTATACGAATATGTCAGCGCCGAAGAAATCAGTGCCGTCGCAAGAACGAGCACAAGGACGAGTGCCCATCTGGGTTTATTGTTCAACATTATGCCTCCAAATGCTTTTAATTGATAAATACATTATACGCTATTTTATTGTCAAAAAAAACAGTTCATGCCTAAATTTCGAACCGGGCACCTTGAAACATAATAAAAATCCCCTGTTCGTTTCGGATACAAGGGATTTTGTCTACCGCAGTTATATAACAATCGATTTATTGCTTCTTGAAATAGTTCATCGGATCGACAGGATCTCCGTTAATTCGAACTTCAAAATGGAGATGAGGTCCTGTAGCTACACCGGTACTGCCTACAAGAGCGATGGTTTGCCCTTTTTGAACATATGTACCTTTGCTTACCAGCAATTTGCTGCTATGGCCGTACAAGGTGGAGTATCCGCCGCCGTGGTCGATGATGATATAATACCCGTATCCGGATCCGTATCCGGAGAAAATTACGGTTCCGCTGTTAGCTGCAACGATAGCGGCTCCGTAGGGACCTCCGATATCCACTCCGGTGTGCATCCTGTAATCGCCGTATACGGGATGGCGTCTCCATCCGAACTTCGAATGAACGGTGTAGTCCGAAGGCAACGGCCATGTGAATGTTCCTCCCACATATTTGCCGCTTGTCTGCATGTTCTTGATTTGGGCCGCCAAGTTGCGAGACTCTTGTTCCAGCTGGTCTTCTTGAGAAGACAGCGATCTTATTTGTTCTTGTGCTTTGCTGATGTTTTCCAGCAATTCCGCTCTTGTAATTCGTAAATTATCCAAATCCTCTTTGGTTTTATTGATGTCAGCAACCAGTTGGGTATAGTCCCCGTCCAACATGGCTCTTTTTATTTCCAACTCTTTTCGAGCGACATCCAATTCCATGATCACTTCATTGTCTTTTTGAGCAATCCATTTATAAAGCTCAAGCTTTTCAAAAAACTCCGACAGATTTCCGGACTCCGCCAGCAAATCGAATATGGTTTTATTGGAGTTTTCATACATGACTCGCAGTCGTTCAACCGCTTCCTCTTCCCGTTGCTTCAGGTTTTCTTCCGCTTCGGCTATACTTGCCTGTACCTCGTTGAGATATGCAATGATATTTTGCAAATCTTGAGTCAGTTCATCCAACTGTTTCTCTTTCTCATCCACGTTGCCCTTTAATTCTTCCGCTTCTCCCAGCAATTCTTGGGCTTTTTGTTGCTGCTGCGCTTTCTGCTGTCGTATGGTTTGGATTCTTTTGTCTACGTTTGCCTTGCTGTTTTCCAAATCTTTGACAGTGGCACCCAGTGCAGTCATCGTATGTACTATTAAAATTAAGAAGGTAATCACAATCGTATATACTTTTTTCATTTTTATTTCCCTTTCTATAATTTTAAGTATTTACTCATCGATACCATACTGCCGAACACACCGATACCCACACCGAAAAAGGTGAAGATAACCGATAAAACCATGCTTATATCCGAGATCTTAACAAACTTGAACATGTTAAAAAAGGTGCTGCCTTGCGAATAGTAGTAGATCAAAAATTGTTCGTACAAATACAACACCAAAAATATGGATAAAATCGCTCCAATAACACCCAAAATCATTCCTTCCAAAATAAACGGCCATCGAATGAAATCTTCCGTGGCTCCTACGTATTTCATAATGGCGATTTCATTCTTTCGAGCCATTACCGTAAGCTTCACCGTGTTGGATATGATGGTGATTGCAATGAAAGAAAGCAAAAGAGACAAGGCAACCGTCACCACTTTCATCCAACCGCTAATTTTCGATATGACGCTGACCATCTCTTGAGAATAGTCGGCCTTATATATGCCCGGTATCTCCCTGGCCTTTCTGCTAATCTCGTCCGAAAAGGAAGCGTCCTCTAAAGACAAAACAAAGGACACGGGAAATATTTCTTCCCCGAACCCTTGCAATAACCGATCATCGTTTCCCAACATTTCGACCGCTCTTTGGTAGGCTTCCGCTTTGGTTACTACCGTTACGCCGGTAACTCCCTCTATTCCCCGAATACTTTCATAGGCCGAGTCGATTTCTTCCTGTGACATATCGGGATCGCAATAGGCTACGATTTCCGGCAAACTCTTCATTTGTTCGCTGTTATAGCGAAGATTCACCACGACAGCTGCCGATAAACCGGCCAACACCAGCGTGATTAATATCATCATTAACGAAATGCCTGACATGATTTTATTTTTCAAAATGTTACTAAATCCTTCTTTGAAAACGATCCATATCATGTTAAGCTTCATTTTTGTAAAACCCTCTTAAATCGTCTCGAACGATTCGGCCCTGCGAAAGCTCGATGACTCTTTTGTTCATTTTATTCACCATATTCGTATCGTGGGTGGCAACAAGGACGGTAGTTCCACCCTCGTTGATTCTGTCCAATAAATACATAATGTGCTCCGATGTATTCGGGTCCAAATTCCCCGTAGGCTCGTCGCAAATTAATAATTGAGGCTTGTTTACAATGGCTCGAGCCAACGCCGCCCTCTGTTGCTCTCCTCCGGACAGCTGCCAAGGGTAGCAGTCCATTTTATCTTCCAGCCCCACCATTTTCAGCACAACCGGAACCCTCTTTACGATATCCCTTCTGTATGCTCCGATTATCTCCATGGCAAAAGCCACGTTATCGAATAAAGTCTTCTTTTCCAATAGCCTGAAGTCTTGAAATACCACGCCGGTACTTCTTCTTAAGTAAGGAATCTCGCTTCGAAACATGGAGGTCACGTCTTTGTTGTTTACAAAAACATCTCCGCTTGTAACCTTGATTTCACGTATCAGTATCTTTATCAGGGTAGACTTACCGGACCCGCTGGGACCGATTAAGAAAACGAATTCTCCGGGCTTAACCGTCAACGAAACGTTATCGAGGGCTACCGCGCCGTTCGTATAAATTTTTGTAACATTATGCATCTCTATCATCTGTAATCTCTATCCCTGACATTCACTTTAATATAGGCTTTATACAAAGCCTTTCTATGTTTTTCTATCTATACCACAAAAAATATATTTGACATAAAAATAATTTCAAAAAATTTCAATGGTATCATTATACACATTTTCAACCGCTACATCAATAAAGTTCAGGGGATTGTTACATAAATGTTAAATTAGTCGACTTTTTTCTGCTTGTCGATATAGGATAAATACTTGGATACCAGCATGGCGATTTTAAAAATCACCGCATCGTTAAAATTCCGTACATCCAAACCGGTGATTTTCTGTATCTTTTGGATTCGATATATGACGGAATTTCTATGCACGAACAGCATCTCTGCCGTCTTGCTGATATTAAAGTTGCATTCAAACAACCCCTCAATGGTTTTAAACATTTCTTCGTCAAAGGTTTTGTATGTTTCTCCCGGAAAGACCTCCTCCAAAAAGATTCGGCACGACTCTTCCGGCAGCTTGTATATCAAGCGTCCGATCCCTAATTTGTTGTAATCGGCGATCTTTTCTTTTCCTTCGAAAATTCGACCCGTAATGTCCGCCATAACGGCGTTTTGGTAGGACTTTTTCAAATCCGTTAAGGAGACGGACTCGGTTCCTATGGCCACTCTCGTATCCGCCATTAATTCCGAACTGACGTTGTCTTTAATCATGTAGGCGATATCCGTTACGTGTCTATGCTTGCTTGTGGATTTTAACGAGTGGACCAGAATATAGTTGCTTGAATTCACGATAAAAACACTGCTGTTGGACCGGTCCGGAAACATGTTTTTTAACACGCTTAAACAAGCGCTGTCGTCCGCCCCGGGAACCGAAATGTGAAACACGATACGGCGCATTTCCACAGGGATACGAAGCTCTCGGGCTCGATTGATGATTTCATGCTCGGAAAGATTCTCCATGATAATGCTTCGAAAAAAAGAAGATCGATCCAATCGTGAAAGACAGAATTGGTAATAATTCAGCACGCTGATAGAGAACAGATTCAGAAGCTTTTCCGCCGTTTCCGAAACGGAATAGATATAGGTCAGGACAATGATTTTTCGCCCCGAATAAACCTTGCAAAATGTAATACCGTTGACGGTAACCGTTTTATCTGCGTTTTTCAGGATCTCTTTTAAAATGGTATCCGGAAGATTGCTTCCTACCTTGCCGGAATCGGAACAAGCTAAAACCGTTCCGTCCGGATCCACAACCCCGATTTCATCCTCCACAATTTCCATTACTTCGTGTACTAAGTCCTGATACGATTGCATACTAAAACCTTTCGAATTTATGATACCGTATATTATATCACATACAACAAAGACACACAAAAGGCATACTCTTGTGTGTCTTTTTTGATAATGAATGAAATTTTTCCTACCTTGTTCTACATGTTATACCGGCAGAACTTTTTCGGTTTTTGCGTCAAAGATGTGCAATCTTGTAGGATCGAATACCATCTTGACTTCATCGTCCGGCTTAAACTTGTGCGAAGGATCGACGCGGGCCGTAAAGTCTACGTCGCTGATCTTCAAGTAAAGCAATGTTTCGGCACCTAACGCTTCTCTAACGTCTACAACGCCTTCCACTACCGCATCCGGGAACTGCTGGAAGAAACGAGGATCGTCTTTAATGTTTTCGGGACGAATACCCATGATAACTTCCTTGTCGATATAGCCTAATTCTTCGATCTTGGATGCTCTTTCAGGCGGCAAATAGATCATGGTCGGCTTCACTAATTTTTGTTCCGCTGCTTGTGCTCTGCTCTGCAGTACGGAGCCTTCCGCTTCTCCGAAAATTAAGAATACGCCTTTTTCATCTTTGCGAACGCGGGTCTTAACAAAGTTCATGGGAGGGCTTCCGATGAATCCGCCGACGAATACGTTAACCGGCTTTTCGTACAGTACTTGAGGGCTGTCTACCTGTTGAATGAATCCGTCTTTCATAACAACGATACGAGTACCCATGGTCATAGCTTCCGTTTGGTCGTGGGTAACGTAGATGATGGTGGTCTTTAATTTTTGATGCAGACGGGTAATTTCAACACGCATTTGGACTCTCAATTTTGCGTCCAAGTTGGAAAGAGGTTCGTCCATTAAGAATACTTTCGGTTCACGAACGATGGCACGACCTAAAGCAACACGCTGACGTTGACCACCGGACAGAGCCTTGGGCTTTCTGTCTAACAGATGTTCAATTTCAAGAATTCTTGCAGCTTCATAAACCTTCTTCTTTATTTCATGCTTCGGTGTTTTTCTCAATTTCAAACCGAAAGCCATATTGTCGAATACAGTCATATGAGGATACAGAGCATAGTTTTGGAAAACCATTGCGATATCTCTATCTTTGGGTTGAACATCATTAATCAGTTTATCCCCTATATAGATTTCACCGGCTGTAATTTCTTCAAGACCGGCAACCATTCTCAACGTTGTGGTTTTTCCGCATCCTGACGGTCCTACCAAAATCAAAAATTCTTTGTCGTCGATATCGAGATTGAAATCGTTAACGGCCATAACACCGCCGTGTGCGGATTCGTATTTCTTGTAGACGTTTTTTAGCTTAACACTTGCCATTATGTACCTCCTGTACAAATAAATTAAGATTAGCCTGACTATGACACTATACTACAAATCCATATCAATAACCGGTATAAAACTTAACAAAAAAGGTCACTGTCATTTAGATAATATGCATAATATTTTCGTATTTTCATGCAAAACGACCGGTTTGCGCCCGTTTTTACGCAGGTACCGGTTGTTTTTTCACACGGTTTTTACATTCTTTTTCCACTTCCCTTTTATTCCCTTCCTCATGAAAGCGTACCGATTATGTAGAGTTCATATCCCGCAAATCCGTATTTGCACCCCCTATCCCGTATGATATAATATCGATAAATATTGCAAAAGAAGGTATATAAGAAGTTCATGAAAGTACTTCATATCATCGGAGGGGGAGACATTGGCGGGGCGAAGGCCCATGTTCTTTCTCTGGTAAAAGAATTAGGCAAACAAATCGATGTCAAATTGAACAGCTTACGTCACGGCCCTTTTGCCGACGATGCCCGAAAAATGGGCATCAACGTGCAGGTGGTAAAGACGGGAAATATTTTCCGTGACCTTCGCATTGTGCAAAAAATCATCGAGGAGGAAGGGTACGAAATCCTTCATTCTCACGGCGCAAAGGCCAATATGTTTTCCGTTATTCTAAAAAGAAGAACCGGAATAACCACCATTACCACCGTGCATAGCGATTATCGTTTGGACTATTTGCACAGTTTTTGGAAACGAATCACTTACGGCACCGTGAATGCCATCGCCCTGCGTCGTATCGATTTTCATATAGGCGTATCCAATCAATTTAAAAAGATGCTGATTGAGCGCAATTTTGACCCGGAACGCATATACACCGTGTATAACGGGATCGACTTTGATATACCGAAAAAGCATTATGAACGAAAAGACTTAATTGAAAGCTTCCGGTTGCCTTTAACCGACGACGACATTATTGTGGGAATTGCCGCAAGGTTGGAGCCGGTGAAGGGAATCGACACGTTGATTCAAGCCGCCGCTATCGTGAAAAAGCAAAATCCTCGGGTAAAAATCCTTATCGGAGGAGACGGGGACCAGCGAAAATACCTTCGTTCGCTTGCGGAATCCTTAAATCTTTCGGATACGGTTTTCTTTTTAGGCTGGCTGAACGACCCTTACCGGTTGATTGCCGTCGCCGACATCAGCGTTTTGACATCCATCAGCGAAAGCTTTCCCTATTCCATTTTGGAAGGCGTTCGCTACGAAAAACCCACCGTAAGCTCCGCCGTAGGAGGAATCCCGGATTTAATCGACCACGGAGAAAACGGCTTCTTGTTTACTCCTCGGAATGCGGAGGAATTGGCACAACATTTGCTGCGCCTTTCGGGGGACGAAGGCTTACGAAAAGAAATGGGGCATAGAATCTATGAAAAGGCCTCGCTTCATTTTTCATTGAAAAATATGTGCCGCACCCAAATTGACATCTACGAAAAAATACTTCGTTCCGACAAAAAGGCTTTTGTAAATAAAAAGGCAAAGGATTTCGACTGCATTCTTTTAGGCTACTACGGATACAACAACATCGGTGACGACGCTCTTTTGTCTTCCATATGCAGCAATCTAAAACGCTTAAAACCGGATATCAACATTTTGGCGTTGTCGAAAAGTCCGTCTCAAACCCAAAAAATCAATCAAATCAACGCCATATACCGCTTTAACATGTTCAAGGTGTTGAAAGCCATGAAAAACACAAAGCTCTTTGCATACGGAGGCGGTACCCTGATTCAAGACAGCACCAGCACCCGTTCCTTGTTGTACTACTTGGCCTTGATGTATGCCGCCAAAAAAATGAATTTAAAAACCATGCTTTATGCCAACGGTATCGAACCGATTAACAAGAACATCAACAAGAAGCTTACGGGAAATATATTGAACAACGTGGACATTATTTCCCTTCGGGAAGAAACTTCTTTGAAAGAGCTGCAAAAACTGAACATCACCAATCCGAAAATCGTGGTAACGGCGGATCCGGCCATTACCTGTTCCGGTATTCCGAAAAACGAAAAACCGAAGATCTTTAAAAGAGAAGGTATTCCTACCGATCAACGATACGCAGGCTTTTCCATTCGCTACTGGAAAGGATACGGTAAGAAGCATATCGTCATGATGGCTCGGCTGGCGGACTTCCTGTACGAGAAATACGGCCTTTTGCCGGTATTCATTCCCATGCAGCATAAGTATGTAGACGATTGCAAAATCAGCCGTGAAATTATCTCCAAAATGAAAAATCCGGGCTATATCGTAAGCAGCCGTTATTCCGTATCGGAAACCATCGGCATCATATCCGCCATGGATTTGGTCGTCGGTATGAGGCTCCATTCCCTCATATTTGCGGCAGCTCAAAAGGTCCCCATGATCGGCATCGCCTATGAACCGAAGGTGGATTGGTTCTTAAAGTACATCGGCTTGGAGGAATACAGCGCAGGTCCGGCTTCTAAAACCGATATAGATAAGCTGCTTTCCCTCAGCAGCAAAGCTTTGGAAAACAGGCAAAAAATCATAGATACATTGGAACAGGTAACACGGCAATTGTACGACAAATGCTTATACAATGCCGAGTTGGCTATCGAGCTTATGGAGGATGATTCTATTTGAAAAAAGACATTTTAGGGCTAAATATTGACGACGTGACCATGGAGGAAGCATTACAAATCGCATTGTCTTTTACCGAATCGGATTCCGCCAAAACCGTTTATACTCCCAATGCGGAAATCGCCATGGCCGCTTTAAGAGACAGCGAGTTTTTGGAAATTTTAAATCGGGGAGATCTGGTTATTCCGGACGGTGCCGGAGTCGTGCTGGCCTCTAAAATCATCAACAATCCACTAAAGCAAAAGGTAGCCGGTTTCGATTTGGCTTCGGCCATGTTGAAGAATCCCGAATTTTACGACAAAACCTTTTTCTTCTTTGGCGCCAAACCCGGCGTAGCGGAAAAAGCCGTCGAAAAAACCAAAGCCGTAAACCCGCATTTGAAAGTAGCGGGAGTGCAGCACGGCTATTTCAAGGAAGAGGAAACGCAAGAAATCATCGATAGAATAAACCTGCTCAAGCCGGATGTCCTTTTTGTAGGTTTGGGTGCTCCAAGACAGGAAAAGTGGATTCATGCCCACAAAGATCGGTTAAAGGTGAAGCTGATCATGGGAGTAGGGGGAACCATCGACGGTTTGGCAGGAGAAGTGAAGCGGGCACCGGCATTTTTCATAGATCACCATCTGGAATGGCTGTACCGATTGATCAAGCAGCCCAAAAGATTCAAAAGAATGCTGAACATTCCCTCATTTTTATGGGAAGCGGTAAAATACCGCGGGAAAACACGATAAGCATGGAAACGGAAAGGAAAAATACATGGCAAATACAATCAAAACGAAGATAAGGCAGCCTCTAAAAAAGGATATACTTGATGCGATTCGGAACAAGTTTTCCGAACTCTCCGTGGAAGAAGACGGTATATATGCAATCACAAGAGGGTCTTCTTTGCATGATTATCTTCTAAAGCTTACAAAGGAGACAAACGAGGAGATTATTGCCGAACATTCATCGAGTACGGATCGATATAGTACGATCTATGTAGAAAAATACAAAAACGGCGAAAGCGAAACCGTGGAAACAAAAACAGCCGATATTACATATCACGACATTTCAGAATCATAAAGAATTTTTATACAAGGTCAAACCGTAAAAAAATCGATGCAAGAGCACGACTTGCATCGATTTTTGATTTATCTATTTTATTTTTATCTTCTTATGCTTCCTTTCGGTCGCATTCTCCAAAATGGATAATTTCGATGGTATTGATCGGACACTCTTCCACGCATTTGCCGCAGTTTTGGCACTTATACGGGTCGATAACCGCTAAGCTGCCGGACATGCTGATAGCGTTGTATTCGCACACTTTTGAGCATCTTCCGCAGCCGATGCAGCCGTGACGACATATCTGCCGAACGGCAGCTCCTTTGTCTCCGTTGGAGCATGTTACGGAAACCGTGTTATCGGCAGGCAGCAAACGAATAATCTTTTTGGGGCAGGTTTCTACACACAAATTGCAGCCGGAACAGATGGTTTCGATAACCACCGCCACGCCTTTGTGAATCTTTATTGCATTCAAGGGACAAACCTTTGCACAATCTCCGAATCCCAAACAGCCGTATCTGCAAGAGGAGTCGCCTGCATGAAGCTGGGAGGCGGATATGCAGGAGGGTACGCCTTCGTACTCGTACTTTTTCGTGGTAATTCCCTCAAAGCCTGCGCACATAACCCTTGCTACCTTCTTTTCCATCGCTTCCGCTTCCACGCCCATAATTTCGGATATTTTCTTAACGACGGCATCCTTTCCTACCGTGCATAAATTTGTTTTCGCGCCCTCGTTAACCACCGCCGTAGCGTATGCAACGCACCCGGTATATCCGCAAGCGCCGCAATTGGCACCCGGCAGTACATCTATAATTTGTTCGATTCTTTCATCATTGGCAGCCAAAGCAAACTTTTTGGAAACCGCGGCCAAGCCTATGCCGAAAACCAGTCCCAATCCGCCTACAATCGCCGCAGGTACTAAAATATTTACAAACATCAAGTTTATACAAACCTCCTTTCATCAACCGGCAAACAATCCGCTAAAGCCCATAAAGGCCAAAGACACAAAGGCTGCCGCTACCAAAGATATGGGAAAACCTTTAAAGCATTCCGGTACATCGCATAATTCCAAACGTTCTCGAACCCCTGCAAATATCAATATGGCCACCATATAGCTGACCCCGGCGGAAAATCCGAAAACAATGGACTTGATAAACGTATAATCCCTTTGGATGTTCAAAATGGATACGGCCAAAACGGCGCAGGTGGTGGTAATAAGGGGAAGGTAAATCCCCAATGCTTTATACAGCCGTGGCAGCGTCTTTTTCATCACAATTTCCACCAATTGAACCAATGCGGCAATAACCAATATAAAGGTAATGGTTTGAAGGAACATCATATCTAAGGGTGCCAGTATATAAGTATAAACCAGCCAAGTAACGGCGGAGGCTACGGTCATAACAAAGATGACCGCACCGCTCATCCCTACGGAGTTGGACAAATCCTTCGAAACACCCAAGAAGGAACACACGCCTAAAAATTTGCTCAATACAAAGTTTTCAACAAATATTGTGGCGAATATGATAATCAATATTTCTTTCATGCTACACTCTCCTTCTCACAGCTTCTTCCTACACAGTTCATAGGACAAGAGCCGCAATGACGTATAGGGGTGGTTCGATTGGTAATTTTATTAATTAAAGCCATTAAGAACCCGAGAATCATAAACCCTCCCGGCGGCAGCAAGAAAATAAGTATGGGCTTCATTTCGCCGGTAAGGAAGGATTTACCGAAAATCGATCCGGCTCCCAATATTTCTCTGACAGACCCTATTAACACCAGCGATACGGTAAAACCGATTCCCATGCCTATCCCGTCTAAAATGGAATCCCAAACCGGATTCCGGTTTGCAAAGGATTCCGCCCGAGCCATGATAATGCAGTTTACCACGATCAAGGGTATGAACAAACCTAACGATTCGTCCAATGCAGGGAAAAAGGCTTTTAAAATCAATTCGATAATGGTCACAAATCCTGCTATGACCGTGATGTATGCGGGAATTCGGACCTTATCGGGTATGATCCTCCTTAATAACGATATGATCATATTGGATCCTACCAAACAAAACGTAGTTGCCAAGCCCATACCCAAACCGTTTTCCGCCGATGTGGTGACGGCTAACGTAGGACACATTCCCAATACCATTCGGAATATGGGGTTTTCATTTAATATTCCGTTCTTTATAATCTTAAATCCTTTCATCATCAAACCCCCTTTTCGTTATAATGATTCAATGCCGCATTGACGGCTCTCGTCAAAGCATTGGACGTAACGGTGGCGCCGCTTAACGCATCGATTTCATTCGCTGCGTTACCGCCTTTTTTCGTAACCTTCAAATTGGCTTCTCGAGCACCGATAAACCGGTTTACAAAGTCGGGCTTTGCCGCTTCTCTTCCTACACCGGGGGTTTCGTTGTTGTCTCCCACCACAACGCCGCTTACCGCACCGGATTTGTCGATACCCACGACTACGACGATATCTCCGCCGTAGCCGGATGTTTTCACAGGATATACGCATCCCTCAACCTCTTGGCCTTTAGAGCCTTTATTGACTTCAAGAACGGTTGCTTGGAATTTTGCATCTTTTTCATTCAGTACTGTCGTTTCAAAGGAATCCGCAGCCGGCAAAACCTTTGCCATATATTCTTGTTTCGCCTCTTCTTCCAAAGCGGCAATGCGATCCTTCGTTATATCATTGACGGCGGATACGATCCCTACCGTCACAAAGCATACGGCTAATAAAACGATTGCAGGTTTTAAAAATTCTTTCATCTTTATCGACCTCCGAAATTTTTCGGTATGGTATAACGATCAATCAGCGGAACCAGCATATTCATAAACAGGATGGAGAAAGCCACACCTTCCGGCAAAGCGCCGTACAGCCGAATAACCGATGTCACCAAACCGCACCCTACGGCAAAGATTATGGCACCTTTTTTCGTCATAGGCGAAGTCGTGTAATCCGTTGCCATAAAGATGGCACCTAACAGCAAACCGCCTGCGATCAAATGCGTGAACGGATCTCCCGTAAATAAACCGTTCCCTCCCAGCATCCATGTTAAAAAGGCCACGGTACCCAAATAGAAGACCGGAATGTGCCATGTTATAACGGTTCTGGCCAGTAAATAGATTCCGCCTAAAATCAGCGCAATCGCCGATGTTTCACCGATACATCCGCCGATGTTGCCTAAAAACATATCCAAAAAATCCGGCATTGCCGACACGGCCTCCGCATCCTTCATAATGGCTAAGGGCGTAGCCGTAGAGATAACGTCCGTTCCGGGCTCCACCCAGGTGGTCATTGCTTGGGCAAAGGAAATGGTTAAAAATACTCTTGCACCTACGGCGGGATTGACAAAATTTTGCCCGATTCCGCCGAACAACTGCTTAATGATGACAATGGCGATAAAACATCCGAGTACAGCCATCCATACGGGTAAACCCGGCGGCAGGCTCATGGCCAACAGCAATCCGGTAACGATGGCGGAGCAGTCGCCAATGGAAGCCGGTTTTTTACGAATTCGAACCGCAATATATTCAAATAAAACACAAGAAACGATGCATACGGCTATTAACAATGCCGCCCTAAGACCGTGGTAATAAATACCCAATAACGCGGCAGGCGCCAATGCGATAACCACATCCAGCATGATTCTTCGTGTAGAAATGTGATCCCTTATGTGGGGAGATGCCGAAACGAGCAACTTCTTTTCCATGTTTATTTTTTCCATGTTTATTTTCCCCCTTTCACCTTCGGCTGCTGTCTGATCAAAGTCTTGCCCATACGTATGGATTGCACCAGGTATCGCTTAGCCGGGCAATTGTACGTGCAGCTGCCGCATTCGATGCAGTCCATAATATGGTATCGGTTCAGCATTTCCAAGTCACGTCTTCTTGAGAAAAGATCCAGATTCACCGGCATCAAGGACATAGGACAGCGGCTCACACAGCGTCCGCAGCGAATACACGGGGTTTCGTTAGGCGGGTCTCCCAATTCTTTTCCGAGAGCCAATATGGCGTTGTTTTGCTTTAATATGGGTTGATCGATGTTGTAGTTGGCTATACCCATCATCGGACCGCCCATAATAACCTTTTTGATTTCCTCCGTTATTCCGCCGCAAAAAGCAAGCAGTTCGCGTATGGAGGTACCCACCACCACTTCCACGTTTCCGGGATTTTTCACCGCCGTACCGTCCACGGTCACTCTTCTTTTCACCAAAGGCATGCCGGTTTCCAAGTACTTGGAGATAAAGGATACGGTGGTAATATTTAATACGATGGTTCCTACATCGGAAGGAAGCCCTCCTGAAGGAACTTTTCTTCCGGTCAACGCGGAAATCAGCATTTTCTCGGCTCCTTGCGGATACCTCGTAATTAAAGGCTGAACTTGAATTTTCGTACCCTTTGCCGCTTGGCTTAAAATCTCAATGGATTCGGGCTTATTGTCTTCCACGCCGATAATGAGATTGGGAATTTTCAAAAATTCCCCGATGATCTCCGTCCCTCGAATCACATGCTCCGTATGCTCTAACGCTTCTCGGAAGTCCGACGTGATATACGGTTCACACTCTACGGCGTTCACAATCAACGTATCAATATCCGCCTCGTTGGGCAGATTCAGCTTCACGTGGGTAGGAAAACCGGCTCCGCCTAGTCCAACCAAGCCGGAGGCGCGGATAGCCTTGACAAATTCATTCAAATTTCCTACCTTCGGAGGCTTTACATCCTCGTGTATTTCGTTCTCACCGTCCGATTCAATAATCATAACCGGAACGTTTCTGCCGTCGTAAGTCAATATGATATCCATCTTCGCAACCTTCCCGGAAACACCGGAATGGATCGGCGCGGAAACATATTGATCCGAATCTCCGATAACCTGACCGACCTTTACTCGATCGCCTTTTTGTAGTACAGGCTTACAAGGCGCTCCAATATGCTGCTGCATAGGAACTGTGATCGTTTCAGGAGCCGGCATCACGACGGTCGGGCTATGAGCGGTATTCTTAATGTGAGGAAGCGTAGCACCCTGTTTAAATGTCTTCTTTCTTTTCATTCCGATACCTCTTTCCTAAAACAATTGAAATAAAATTGGTTATACTGTATACATTGTACATTCGCTTTTAAAAAAAATAAAAACGCCTGTTTGTGAAAAATTCGTCAAAAAAAAGTGCTTCCCTTGCAGGTTGCACTTCCGATGGTCTTACAAATTCGAACTTTTTTCTTCATCATCATCTTATCCCCATAGGTCTTGCGAGATATACGACCTTGTCACCGTCGCATATGTCTTCGATAATAGGCAAACCCTTATAACGAACCAACATAACCGTATAGCCACGGGATCTTAAACCGTCCCAATGGTAAATAACAAGGTTTCTGTTGACACCATGTCGTCTTATAAAATACCTTAAATCCTTCGCGGAATTTACATCGGATACATCTATAATTTCAGAGAACAACCTCTTAATACAATCATTTTCTCTGTTTGGCATATATTCTTCACCGGATATCAAAGCTTCTATTTTCTCCGGGGAATAATCCTTAACGGCTATAATATAAGTATCCTTATACTTCTTCTGTTTTTGTTTCAGCCAAAATCCCATTACGCTACCCCCAAATTATAGTTTTGAACTCACCACAATGGATATATATATTTACACACAAATCATTATAGTACATCCGGTTCCATTTCGCAATATGTAAAATACGTAAAATCGATAAAATACTTGGCAATTCTGCTTTACGGCGGACAAATCTATCGTTTATCCAGCCATGCATTCCAAAACTCCAACCGACCCAAGCGAATCTTTTTAAATCCGATCTTTTGATATATACGCTTCGCCTGCTCGTTGTATGCATAAAGAAAAACCAAAGAATCAAAGCGGAACCGATGCTCCTTCAAAGCATGCCGAATAACGGCAGTGGCATAGCCCTTGTTGCGGTACTCGGGTACGGTATATACATTATCAATTACGGCCGTGTTAAATTCATTCATGACAACAAAGGATGCCGCCGATACCGGCTTTCCGCGAACACAATACACCCATAAATCGTATCCCGGCTACGAGGAAAGCTTTTCTGCTACCATTCGGTTGTATCGTCCCTCGTCGTCGTCGGAGAACATGGACAAAATTTCTTTTCCCGGCCTTCGGACTCTTTCTACGTTGCTTGAATAGGAGCCTTCCGGGCGAACATTTTTCGGGTAATAGAAAAACGATCCGTCCGGATACCTGCCTATCGCATACCCTCTGCTTTTCAAGGGCTCCGCCAAAACATTGTAAGCCTTTCGATGAAAGGATGTGTAAAGAACCGGCATTAAGCCCCTGCCCGTATAAAATGCGGTGATATCTTCGATGATCTTTCCCAAATCTCCCGAGTGGTCTGTTATCACCGCATGGTTGCACATATGGGAGCTCGGGTAGTCTTCATCGTGGTAAAGCAAACCGTAAGGCCGCCGAACCGTTTTGGAAATCAGCGCCGGGTAATAAATATGGCTTAATGCGATTTTTGAAGCAAGAGTATTTGTAAACAAAACCATATACGCAAAACCTATTTAAGGAAGCTCGAATATTTCGCACAGCTCTTCCTGTGTAACGTAAGCGCCGTATTCGGATACTTCGAAGGCCTCAAAGCTGATCAATTTTTCTTTCGCCTTATCGCCGTAAATCTTTTGATATGTCTTCATGATTTCCGGATTCATAAGGTTTTTGGATCGATTCAAAAGCCACTGCCTGCACCACTGCAGCCGTCCCTTTTCGTCTTTAGGAACCTGATCCAATTCTCCGTCTAACCAAGGCAGCCATTCGAAAAACTGGGATTCGTGGCAGTACAGCATCTTTGCTTTTTCATCCAAATATTCTTCCGTGTCTATAACCACGTCCGGCTTGAACGGAAGAGGCTTTTTAAATCCGTCAGCCATATATAAAATGACGGGTTCATATTCCAATGCCGGAACGTCGGGAACCGTCAAAGGCACTCTCAACAAAAAAGAGGCGTCTTGCACCAAAAGCCCCGTATTACGGTGGTCCGTATGGTAGTCATTGGTCCGGTGGGTGACAATGATATCCGGCTTGAATGAACGAATCAGGCCGATTAATCGATTTCTATTTTCCAAGGTGTTTTGCAAATCACCGTCGTTGTTGTCCATAACATGATATTGGATACCGAATTCTTCCGCTACTTTTCTTGTTTCCAAAAAGCGTCTTTGCTTTAATTCGTCTCTTTTCATTACATGATGCCCGGCGTTCCCGTTTGTAGCGGAAACATACAGAACGCTTCCTCCTTTACGGAGAATTCTTACGGCGATCCCTCCGGTTTTGCTTTCGCAATCGTCCGGATGGGCCCCGATAACCATTAAACGAATGCCTTGCTCCTTGATCATAATAACCCTCCAATAAAACTTAAGCGGTAAAGTATTTGCGATTATTATAGCACACGTATCCGGTGTTTTCCGAAGGTTTTTTGCTTTCGAGAATTCCTGCCTTTTTAACATATTTACAAGAAATATAAAATAATGTTTGAGTAAAACCCGTTCAACCGGTACAATGATTTAAAAGAAGTTTTTCGGAGGAATTGCAATGGAAAACAACGAAATCACGAATTATGAAGGATTCGGCGGCACGAATACCGGTTTTACCGATATTCGGTGCAGCGTTCCGACCGGTGAATTGATCCAATTGGCAAACTGGGCAAAATTTCGCGGTATCTTGGACATTATAATGGGAGCCTTATGCTGCTTGGGTATCGTAACGGCCGTTTTCGGAATTCCTCTTCTTATAGGCGGTATTAAAGTACTCGATTCCGTTTCGGCACTGAAGCAAGCCATAAAAACCGACAACCATGAAAAAATGACGGATTTTTTCATGAATCAAAAAAAGTTTTTCGTATTAAACGGTGTCTCCAATATTATTTATATTGCTCTGTCCCTATTGGCGCTTATCATATCTCTTGGAATCTTTGCGATGTTTTTACGTGAATTTATTACCGATCCTAAAATAACCGATTTTTTTAATCCGGAATACTTTTCTTCTTTTTAAGATAAATCACGGTTTTGCTTTATTATCAACGATTTTTACTGTATAATGGTACATAAAGAGCAAAAAGGGTAATAAATCGAGGTTAAGGGTGACAATCACATTTTGTGATTCGATTTACATAAGGTCATTCAAGTGTGATGGAAAACAGGGGTGATAAAATGGAGTTTAAAATGGAACTAAATCAAGATGAAAGAGACATTCTGGAAGGCAAGCAAGGTGAAACGCTACAGAAAATAATGAAAACCGTCGTGGAATACGGGGAAATGTTCGGCGCAAAAAGATTAGTCCCGCTGACGGGAGCGTCTCATCTGGTTACGTCATACGGTATGCCGCAGTTAGAAGCCATGTATGACATTATGGACGAAATGATCAAAAACGGTATCAAAGCAAAAGTGCCTTTTACCGTCGGCCCGAGGCCTTTTGATCATAAACGAGTGAAAACGGATGGCGGAGAAAAACGCTCTCTCAAACAATTATACGGAAAACAAAAGGAATTGGAAGAAAAATTAAAGGCTTTAGGCTTAAGAGACGACAAAGCCTTTACCAACACGCCCTATGTTCCGGAAGTTAATAACAAACCGAAAGAAGGGGACATATTGGCATGGTCGGATCCTTCCGCCGTAACGTTTGTCAATTCGGTATTCGGTGCACGAACCAATCTGAATCCTCCTTTAATCGATCTGTTCTGTGCCGTATTGGGAAAAGCGCCGGAGTACGGATTGTTGACCGACGAAGGCCGAAAAGCCACATGGAACGTTGTTATCAATACCAGGAAGGCTCCCAATCCTCAAATATTGGGACATGCAATCGGTATGAAAGCCCAAGGGCAAATACCTTACATACAAGGTGTTGACACCTTCTTCGGAAGAAAGATCGAAGAAGACTTGTACGACTTTATTCAAGAATTGAGCGGTGTGCTGGCTCAATTCGGAATCCATCAGTTCCATATCGACCACACCACGCCGGAAGCGATAAACCAAGGCAAGAATTTAATGGCGGAAAATCCGCAAGTCTACATTGTTGACGATGAAGAGCTGGCCGATTTGGCATTGTCTTATCCTTCTCCTTGGAGAAAGCAAAAAGTAAAACCGGCCATGTGCATCATCGGTTATCCCCAATTGAACTTGCATCAAGTCGAATATTGGACCACCGTTATTTTCCGCGGCATGAAAATGCACGGCAAGCATAAGATTAACACTCCTACTTACCTATGCGTTGCTCCGGAGGTTTTGGCAAAATTCCAAACCAACTATACGTTAAAAACCCAAGTGGAAGAAGCGGGAATCCAATTTACCACCATGTGTCCGCTGGCATTCTTGAAAAATGCCAAGACAGCGAAGAAGCCCGTGGTGACGAATTCTAACGTATTGCGTATGAACGCAAACGTAAAATATTACGACGTATCCGAATTGACAAGTATCATTGCAACCGGGAGGTGTCAAGAATGAGTAAAAAATTTCAAGGTAGGGTAATAGCAAAGGGCAATCTTACCGGTTCCGCCGTCGTTTCCGAGGATTTGTTGAATTTAATGGCGATTGTAGACAACGCAGTGATTCAACATGACGTAAAAGGCAATATTCTTTGCTTGCCGAAGGCCGGGTTTACAAAATTCGGCGGCATGTTTCTTTTAACCGCATGCAAAAAAGGTTTTGCGCCTTCCGCAATGCTGTTCTCCGAAACCGTCGACGAAGAATCCGCTTCCGCCATCGTAGCGGCAAGCAATTGGCTAGGCTATAGCCTTATTGCCATTGACCGGCTGGGAAATGAATTCCTCGACATGGTGAAAAACGACACGAAAATTGAAATCAAGGATACGGGAGAAGTCACCATACTGTAGCCGAAAATAAAAACGAAGCAAATATCACGGATAAATAAAAAACCTTCAATTTTGAAGGTTTTTTATATTCCCATTTATAGCTTTTCCGGATACTTGCCTTCCCTCACCATTTTGAGTATGGCTTCTTTTACTCGCGGCTTGTCTTCGGCATACGTGACTCCGTACCATAAGTCCTTGGATTTTAGCACTCTTACCTTCGCCGTACCGGAGGACAGCAACTCGTCCACCGCAAAGGGCAAGTAAAACTCGGCGGTTTCAAGGTTTCGGTCTTCGTCCGATAAGAACAAAACGAATTGCTCCTTCAGTTTATCAAAGAACTCCGGAGTAAATCCCCACATATTCATGGATACTATGGACATGGGATCTACTTCCGTCCAGTCGGAGGTTTTTTCGTCGTAATACTTGGTACCGTCGTAAAAGACTTGGATTTTCGTTCTTTCAACGATTCGGGTAAGATAACCGGATTCGTTGATGGTACAGATCCCTCTTGCCACATGACCGTGTTCGGTCAGGGTATTTTTCAAAATATACCCTACCATACAGTAGCGATACGGTTCTTTTTGCTCGGACAAATAGTCGTGTATCAATTGAAAGGCTTCTTTGCCGTAATAATCGTCCGCATTAATACCGCAAAAAGGGTTTTTGACCGCGTTTCTTGCCGAATAGACGGCATGCCCTGTACCCCAAGGCTTGATACGGTTTTCCGGTACCTGAAATCCTGCAGGGATATCGTGAATATCTTGAAAAACATATTGAACCGCCATTCTTTCCTCTATTTTACGGCCGATCTTTTCTTTAAAAAGCTCTTCGTGTTCTTTTTTAATAATAAATACGACCTCATCGAATCCGGCCAATTTGGCATCGTAAATGGAATATTCCAATATACTTTCGCCGCCGGGTCCGAAGGAGTCCATTTGCTTTAATCCGCCGTACCTGCTTCCCATCCCTGCCGCCATAACAACTAAAGTTGTTTTCAAACCATTCTCCTCCTTCATTCGCCGAGATCAAACTTGTCTTCATTATTGTACACCCATTAAGAATGTAAATCAATGGAAACCTTTCGCTTCATAAACCATCGTACCGTTTCTTCGTATGACATGGGACCGCCGAAAATATCCAAAGCACTTCCGATGGTGGCGTTGATTTTCCCTTTTCCGGCCTGTGCGAACTCCTCCAGGTCCAAAAGCCCGGAAATCCCGCCGGCGTAGGTAACCGGAATCCTTGCGCAGCGAGCCAAAAGAAGGGTAAGGTCTTTGTCGAAGCCAAGCTTCTTTCCTTCCACATCCACGCCGTGGACCAAAAACTCGCTGCAGTATTTTTCCAATAGCCGTATGTTTTGCTCCGACAGCTCGAAATCGGTAAAACGCTGCCAGCGGTCCGTCACCACATAATAACGGCCTTCTTTCTTTCTACAGCTTAAATCCAGAACCAAACGATCTTTGCCGACAAGATCGACCATTTCTTTCAATCGTTCAAAATCCAACCGCCCGTCGCGGAAGATATAGGAGGTGACGATGACGTGAGATGCGCCCTTCGAAAGATAAAACAAAGCGTTGTCCGGCGTGATGCCTCCCCCGATTTGAAGGCCTCCGGGAAAGGCGGCAAGCGCACGAAAGGCCGCTTCTTCGTTTCCTTTGCCCAGCATGATGATGTGCCCTCCGTACAAGCCGTCCTTTTGAAACAAACGGGCATAGTATTCCGGGGGCTTTTCGGAAACAAAGTTTTCCGTCGGCTTTTCTCGGTCATCCAATGTGCTTCCTACAATTTGTTTGACTTTTCCTTCGTGCAAATCGATACAAGGTCGAAACTCCAAAAAAGTCACCTCCGCATTTTTTCTATATCTGATATATTACAATTCTTCATAAAGCTTTTCCAACTCTTTTTGCAGCATTCCGTATTCCGCAAACAATTCCGGGTTGTACTCCTTGTTCATCATCTCTTCCAGCTCCTGCAGCCGATTCTCTTTTTCCGTAATCAAGACTTCCATTTTCCGAAACCTTTGCTGCTCCGGATCCGGCTCTTCCTGCCGGTCTTTTTTGCTGTCGGCAGAGTCCGTCTTTTTATTTTTCGAAGAGCTTTCTTTTTGAGGCTTTGAATCCTGCCCGTTTTCCGTCCTTCTTTTTCTTTCGGCGCTGTATTGTTCATAACCGTCCGGGTAAGATACGAATCGATAATCTTTAATTTCCAAAATTCGATTCATACAATGGGATAGGAAATACCGATCATGGGATACGGCAATCACCGTTCCTTTGTAGTCGGCAATCATTTCTTCCAAACGATCCCGGGAATCCGCATCCAAATGGTTCGTCGGTTCGTCCATAATCAAGCAAAAAGGATCATTCATCAAAAGCAATGCCAATTTCAAACGAACTTTTTCTCCTCCGCTTAAAATACGAATGCTTTTGTCCGCCTCGTTGCCGAAAAAGCCGTAATCCGAAAGAATATGCAAGGCTTCTTTTCGGTCCAAATCGAATGTTTTTGCCACCTCTTCCCATACGGCGGCATCTTCGTTTTGAAATTCCACCGTCTGGCCTAAGTAAGCGTATTTCACCCAATCTCCTAAAACCGCCGTTCCTTGGTAATCCTTATCGATACCGATCAAAATGTTGATCAACGTGGTTTTTCCGCAGCCGTTAGGTCCTACAATGCCCACCTTCTCTCCGCCCCGTATTAAAAATTCCGCTCGATCAAAAATCTTTACGGGACCATAGGATTTGGATAAATTTTTCGCGTAGGCAATCTCGGCACTGACATGGACGTTTTCAACTTCCTTCAGTTTGAGGCCGGGACCGTCCTTTATGGGCCCTTGTCCCGAAACTTCCGATATTTGCTCCAAAGACCGGGTCAAGCGTTCCAGCGTTTTTTCACGGCTGTGATATGCCCCTATTTGGTTGCGGCTTTTTAAATCTTGAATCAGCTTTTGCGTTTCTTTGATTTCCCGAACCAGTTTTTTTCTTTCCTTTTGGTAAAACTCTTGCTGCGATCTTTTTTGGTTAAGGTAAGAAGTATAGGAGGAGGCTTTGCTTTCCGCCGCCATACCGCCTCTTAATTCGACGATTCGGGTAGTCACACGGTCTAAAAAGTATCGGTCGTGGGATACCAGCAAAACACCGCCGCCGTAGGATAAAAGAAAGTTTTCCAACCACTCCACCGCATCGATATCCAAATGGTTGGTAGGCTCGTCCAAAAGGAGCAATTCGGGGCTCTCCAGCAAGATCCAAGCCAAAGCAACCCGAATTTTTTCACCGCCGCTTAAATTGGCCAAAGGAATACGAAGCACTTCTTTTTTTAAACCCAATCCGTTTAATATTTTCATCAAAGACGCTTCCGTTTTGTGGCCGTCCAAGCTTTGGAACAAATCCAAAGCCTTTTGGTATTCGGAAAGCAAACGCTTGTATTCTTCTTCGCTTTGCTCTTGGCTCATTCGGTGTTCCAATTCTTCAATTCGTTTTTCCACCCGCAGAATTTTCTCGTATTCCAATGCGGTATGGCGAGAAAAGATCTCGTCCGTATCGGCGCTTTGAGACAAATATCCGGTTTTTATGCCGTGGGCTTTTATTACCGTACCGGAATCCGGTACTTCCGTTCCGTTGATAATTTTCAAAAGGGTGGTTTTGCCGGCACCGTTAGGACCGATTAATGCGACCCGGTCCCCTTTTTGCACCGTTAAACTCACGTTATTTAAAACGACTCGATTTCTATATTCTTTTATAATATTCGTAACAGCTAATAAACTCATTGATAAACCTCCATTAAAAAAACGTACAAACGACCCTAAAAAGTCGTATTCACCGTAATGGAGTTTACAAGGGGTAGATTATGAATGGAAAACAGGAAATAAGGACGCGGCAAAGGGACAATAGAAAGCTTCTTTCTATCGTTTCAACCTTTTCCGGCTACCCGCTGTAAAATCCGCTTCGTGCAATCGGGAGCCTGAAAATCAGAATTGCCCGAAGCGAATGCCGAAGTAGCAAACTCTTGCCGCATAAGAAATGTTCAGCATTACAAAAATCCTTCCTGTAAAGGTACAAAACCTTTCGATACTTCTTTTATTATACTCTTAAACCGAAAAGAAGTCAATCTTCCAAGTTTTCGATGTTCTTTCCCTCGGGATATAATACGTACAGCCGGTGAAGAGCCCTGCTGCAGGCGGTATAAAACAATTTGCGTTCTCCTTCACCGCTAAACATATCCTCGGGAGTGGCAACCACAATCACCGTGTCAAATTCCAGTCCCTTTGCCAAATAAGATGGGATGGCCGATATTCCGTGATAAAATTCCACGCCACGGCTGTCGATAAGGCGCATAGGCCAATGACGGCTCAGTGTAACATACAAATCCGTAGACGTTTTTTTGCTTCGTCCGATCAACGCGACGGACCTTCGTTCCCCGCTGTGCTCCTTGATGAGCCCCGACAATTGCTCCGCCAGCTGCTCCGGACTCTCGTAAGGAATTACTTGGGGCTTCGGACCGTGGCGGTTCACCGCTTCCTGCTCATCGATTTTTAAGCCTACCAGCCGATTGCAAAATTCCGTGATCTCGAAAGTGGACCGATACGACTTCGGCATATGAATATGATTAAATTCCTCTTCCTCCGTCAGTTCTTTGATAACCTCCATACTCCCCACATTACTTAAGGGATTGATGGCTTGGTTGATATCCCCTAACAGCGTCAAATCCGCTTGCCTATAATAAGCCCTTACCGCCATAATCTGCAACGGTGAATAATCCTGAACCTCGTCGATAACCGTATGCTTTATTTTTCTTCGGTCCTCGTCTTCTTTCGTGATCCGTGAATGGATGTATAAAATAGGGGCTATATCTTCAAAAGGCACGATACGGTTTTTTAAATTTCTTAAGGTGATACGAATTCCGCTTATCTTCTTT
>JAAYHZ010000045.1 GCA_012744235.1 Clostridiaceae bacterium | reverse complement strand
TAGCTCAATTGGCAGAGTAGCGGTCTCCAAAACCGTGGGCTGGGGGTTCGAGTCCCTTCTCCCCTGCCACCCGCATAAAAACCACTTCAAACGAAGTGGTTTTTGTTTTTTTGAATATAAGGATTTCGTTCTTTACCCTGTTCCGGCATTCGCTTGCTTCAAGGACGTTGTTGTTTCAACTTTTCCTCGTATGTTTTCAAAGGCCGTAGAGATCATCAATTTGATGCGGTTCAATTGGTTGACCTCGCTTGCTCCGGGATCATAGTCCACGGCTACAATATTCGAATCGGGATACAATCGTTTTAATTCTTTTATCATACCCTTTCCGACTACATGATTGGGTAAGCATGCAAAAGGCTGCATGCATATAATGTTTTTAATACCGCTTTCAATCAACTTGACCATCTCACCCGTTAAAAGCCATCCTTCCCCGGTTTGATTTCCCAAGGACATGATTTTTGACGCGCCTTGGGCAATTTCCTGTATGGTTTTTTGAGGATAAAAGCGTTTGCTTCCGGCTAACGCCTGTTTATAGGTTCGACGGTAAAGCTCAACGATTTTGATAGCTGCATTTCCCAGTATTTGAGCAAGCTTGCTTCCCGAGCCGTATGTATACTGAAAATTTTTATTGTAAGCACAGTACAGTAAGAAGTCTGTCAAGCTCGGTGTAACCGCTTCTCCCCCTTCTTCCTCAACTACATTGACCACGTTGTTGTTGGCAAGGGGATGATACTTGACCAATATTTCTCCTACCAGCCCCACCTTCGGCTTGATTTCATCGGTTATCTCCAAGGAATCAAACTCGTTCACAATTCCCCGTATATTCTCCTCAAAAACCTCTTTCCGAGCGTTCTTAAGAGAATCGATGCACCGATCCGACCACTTTCGATACAATTCATTAGCCGACCCCTTTATTTTTTCATAAGGCCTCGTTCGGTACAAAACGCTCATGAGCAAATCTCCGTATAAAAGGCCGTACAGACTCCGATGGATCAAATTCGGTGTAATCTTAAAGCCCGGATTCTTCTCCAAACCGCCTGCATTTAAGGAAATAACGGGAACATTTTTAAAACCGGCATCGCGTAAAGCTTTACGTATAAATGCAATATAGTTGGTGGCCCGACAGCCTCCTCCCGTTTGGGTGATAATAACGGAGGTATTGTCCGGGTCGTACTTTCCCGATTGTAGCGCTTCAATAATTTGTCCCGTCACGATAATGGAAGGATAGCATGCGTCGTTGTTAACGTATTTCAAACCGATATCCACGGCCCGAGTATTTTGTATGGGAAGAACCGCCGTTTGGTATCCGGATAGCCGGAAGGCCTCTTCCACAAACCTAAAGTGGATCGGGGATAGCTCCGGCGCAATAATGGTATGTGTCTTTTTCATTTCCTTTGTAAAAGGAATTTTTTTAAAGGGCTCGGTTTCCTTCTTGTTAACGTATCGGTTTCTCTCCCTTTCTTCCATGATGGCTTTCAAGGAGCGAAGTCTTATGCGGGCGGCACCTAAATTGTTTCCTTCGTCGATTTTTAATAAGGTATAAATCTTCGAATGCCCGTTTAAAATTTCTTGGACTTGATCCGTTGTAACGGCATCGAGGCCGCATCCGAAAGAGTTTAACTGAACCAGTTCCAAATCCTTTTGTGTCGCTACGTATTTTGCGGCCATATACAATCGAGCATGATATGCCCATTGGTTCACTACTCGTAAGGGAGCTTCGAGTCGCCCCAAATGAGATACGGAGTCTTCCGTCAAGACCGCCATACCGAGAGAATTGATCATCTCCGGAATGCCGTGATTAATTTGCGGATCCGTATGATAGGGTCTTCCCGCCAAAACAATCCCCTTCATACCCTTCTGTCGTATTATACGCAGCGCGTTTTCTCCTTCCCGTTGCATATCCCTTCGAAAAGCATCAAGCTCACGGTAAGCCTTTTCTACGGCGTCTTTTACTTCTTTTTTATCCACGTCAAACATTTGCAACTAGTCAAAAATTCTTTTTATCATCCTTTTTTCATCGTCAAGAGGAAGAAAAGGATTTAAAAACATAATGCCTTGTTTTCGGAGAGCATCCACGTTGTTCTTAATGACCTCCGGATAAGAAGTCACAATAGGGCAGTTATACGTATTGTCCGAGTACTCCGTTTTCAAATTTTCATGGGCAAGGGACGGGTAGAATATGAGCTTGACGCCTTTGTCTACCAGATCCTGTATGTGACCGTGAACCAATTTGGCCGGATAACATACCGATTCCGAAGGCATCGTTTCAATACCCTTTTCATACAGAGCATCGGAGGACGTACCGGAAAGCTTTACGCTAAAACCTAATTCCGTAAACAAGGTAAACCAAAAGGGATAATCCTCATACATGTTCAGCACGCGCGGAATTCCTACCGTACCTCTTTTGACTTCCGATTCCTTCAAAGGGGTATAGCGGAACAGCCTTTGGTATTTGAGCTTGTACAAATTCGGCAGCTCCGGACTCTTCTCGGTTCTTCCCGATCCTTTTTCACAGCGGTTTCCGGATACGAATCTCGTTCCGTCGGAAAAGCGATTGACGGTAAGCAGACAGCGGTTTCCGCAGCCCTTGCATCTTTCGGCACGGCTTTCGAACGTATAATTTCCCAGCTCTTCGGCCGTAAGCAGCTTCGTTTGGTATCCCGGTACGTATCTTTCCGCGGCAATCAGCGCCGCTCCGAAAGCGCCCATAATCCCGGAAATCTCCGGTCGTATCACTTCTCGACCGGATAAAATTTCAAAGCTTCGTAAAACCGCATCGTTGTAAAAGGTTCCTCCTTGAACCACGATTTTTTCTCCTAATTCCTTCGGATCCTTCACTTTTATAACTTTAAACAGAGCGTTTTTGATTACGGAATAGGATAAACCTGCGGAAATCTCACCGACGGTCGCTCCCTCCTTTTGGGCTTGCTTGACCCTGGAATTCATAAAAACCGTGCATCTTGAACCTAAGTCCACCGGTCTTTTTGCAAACAAGGCTTCCTTCGAAAATTCCTCTATACTTAAGCCTAAGGAAGAAGCGAAAGTATCGATAAAGGACCCGCAGCCGGAAGAGCATGCCTCGTTGAGCATAATGCTGTCTATAACACCGTTTTTTAATTTCATGCACTTCATATCCTGACCGCCGATATCCAATATGAAATCGACTCCGGGACAAAAGAATTCCGCCGCTTTGGCATGAGCGATGGTTTCAATTTCACCGATATCCGCTTTCAATGCGGCTTTAATCAATCCTTCCCCGTATCCGGTCACAACCGAATTTGCAATCTTGGCTCCGGAAGGCAAGGCTTTGTACAGATCCTTCAAAGCGTTCACGGTAGACATAAGAGGACTTCCTTCGTTGCTTCCGTACCAAGTATAAAGAAGATTTCCATCTATATCGGTCAAGGCCAGCTTCGTGGTGGTGGATCCTGCGTCAATACCCAAAAAGCAGTCTCCGTAAGCGCAGGAAATATCCTTCCTTGCTACTTTGCTTCTCGAATGCCTTTCCTTGAATTTTTCATAATCTTCCTCCGATACGAATAGAGGCTCCAGCCTTGCGGTTTCTTCTTTTACCTTTTTCGGTTCATTCAAACGGGCAAGTAGGGTATTAAAGGATATGGGTTCTACTCCCTCCGACGCCAAGGCGGCTCCTTTGGCAATGAAAAGGCGAGAGTTTTCGGGGATAATGACTTGATCGTCCCTTAAGTTCAAGGTTTCAATAAACCTTTTTCGAAGCTCCGGAAGAAAATCAAGAGGTCCTCCCAAAAAAGCCACGTTTCCTCTAATGGGACGGCCGCATGCCAGACCGCTTACGGTTTGAATGACGACCGCCTGCAGCACGGATGCGGCGATATCTTCTTTCGGTACTCCTTCATTCAAAAGAGGCTGCACGTCGGTTTTGGCAAATACGCCGCAGCGAGCGGCAATAGGATAGATGACTTTTGCGCTTTTGGCAAGCTCGTTTAACCCTTTTGCATCCGTTTTCAGAAGGGTAGCCATTTGGTCGATAAAGGAACCGGTCCCTCCGGCACAGGTTCCGTTCATTCTTTGTTCCGTTCCGTTGGTGAAATAGGAGATTTTGGCGTCTTCTCCCCCTAGCTCGATGGCTACGTCCGTATTCGGATGAAAAGCTTTGACGGCTTTCATGGAAGCGATCACTTCTTGGGTAAAGGAAATGCCCAGCATCTTCGATATGCCGATTCCTGCGGAACCCGTGATCATGAACGTTCCGTATGCATTCCAAAAAAACTTGCATGTATTTTTGATAATCTCGCGAAGCTTGGCTTTGATATCGGAGTAGTGTCTTTCGTATTGAGAATAAACGAGTTTATTTTCACGATTTAAAACTACAATTTTCACGGTAGTCGATCCTATATCGATACCGACTTTATATATTTCATTATGTATACTCACAAAAAGTCCCCCTCGTATACTATTAACGGCTTCTTTTTCTTTTTTATTACATATATTGTATAACCGTTATTCGGAATAAGTCAACCGCATAGGATGTAGAATATTTCCATTTCTTTTGTTTTCCATCGTTTTCGTAAAAAGAAACGGTGCAAGTCCGTGAAAAATTGTGGTATGATGAATTAAAAAGAAACGTAAGGAATGAAATGCGTTATACGGAGAACGGCATGAATCCGAAAATCTATGGATTTGATGCGGTTATAAAAAAGGTTCCGGATATGGACGGAGCTTATGTGGAGTTTCCTTATGACATCAAAAAGGAATTCGGAAAAGGTCGCATAAAGGTTCATGCGACCTTTGACGGAGAGCCTTACGACGGCAGCATCGTCAATATGGGGCTGAAAAACCCCGACGGCACCGTTTGTCATATCATCGGTATAAGGAAGGATATACGCGGCAAAATCGGCAAAAATCCGGGCGATATCGTCCGTGTAACCGTAAAAGAAAGGTAGCAGGTGGTTTATATGTGGACATGTCCGAAATGCGGGAGAAAGCTTCTTAAAGAAAACCAAAATCATTTTTGCGGCCAAGGACCGGTGACCGTGGATGAATACATCCAAGAGCAGCCGGAAGAGATTCGGCCCTTTTTATACCAAGTGCGAAGTGCCATTAAGGAAGTGCTGCCGGATGCAGATGAAATTATTTCTTGGCGTATGCCTACGTACAAGAAAAAACGAAATATCATTCATTTCGCGGCTTTTAAAAACCATATCGGCATCTATCCCGGAGACGAGGCGATCCTTCATTTTAAAGAGCGGCTTTCGGAGTATAAAACAAGCAAAGGAGCGATACGGCTTCCCTACACAAAACCGCTGCCCTTGGACCTTATAAAAGAGATTGCCCTTTGGTGCCATGAAACGGGACGTCGTCATTAACGAAGGAGAGCGTGTATGGAAATAAGGAAGGTAACAATCGAAGAAAAAGACATCGCTTTATCCATTTACCGATCCTTGATCGGAAGTCCGGGATGTACATGGAGCGAAGAGTATCCGGCGGATGAGCACGTAACGGAAGACATCCTAAACAACGCTTTGTACGGTTTGTATGTCGACGGAAAATTGACGGCCGTTGCCGCCGCCAATTATGAAGAAGATTACAGCGAACTGAATACGCTATACGGAAATCTCAATCGTCCTTGTGCATTGTCCCGTGTAGGAGTGCGCCGGGAATACCAAGGACAGGGGCTTGCCAAAAGGCTTTTACTTTATATCGAAAAAGATCTTTCGACACGGGGGTTTGACGGCATTCATCTTTTGGGCAGCAAAACCAATCCCAAAGCCATCGGATTGTATGAATCCTTATCCTACAAACGGCTTGGAGAAGCCTATATGTATGACCTTCATTGGTTCTATTACCAAAAAAAATTCGTATAAATGAAAAAACGACGCTTGAGAATATAAAAAACCAAGCGTCGTTTTAAATTCAAAATCTATTCTTCAAAATCCCTTTCACAATACAGGGGTATTTCCGCTTTTGCTCCTTCGCCGAAGCGATATATATAGCCTTTCGAAGGATCGCAATCGTCAACGTATCCTCGCACCGGTGAGGCTGCGGTGTTGAATCGATAGGTATTCGGTTCACGGGTTTTTTCCACGCCTAAGATCTCGTATACGGCATTGCCCACATCGTTTCCGTCGATATAAACGTACCGTCCTATAACATCCTCCAAAGAGTCGATGGGCTTCTCCAATACCAAATCGACCCAATGCTCGTCGCTGATTTCCTTTTGAAAATCCTTCACCGTTCCCGTTATGAAAGGCTTGTTCATCTCAAGTAAAGTATTGCCGTTATATGCCAAACGGCTTCCTCTCCACATAAAGGCTTTCTTCACTTTTCCGTCCTTCACCCTCAAAAAGCCAAAGCGGCCTTGGAAGGTTACGATGTTATTGATGTTCATTTCCACATCGTCAACGGAATGAATTACATAATCCACGGACCCGTCCAAAAGGGTTATCTTCACACAGCCTCTTTCAAAGGATTCTTTTTCGTTATTGACGGGCGACAATTCCGCCGACCGAATGAAGCCTTCATTTAAGAAGGGCTCGTAAACGGATACAAATCGGCTTTTCAGATCGTCTCCTTTTCTTTCTCCTAAGTAATAGTACAAAAATTTCGGGTTTCCGATTTTGTTTGTAGGAGGCTTTCCTTTGGCTATCACCGTTCGATGCTTTCTTCCGGGCATGTAGACCTTTAAATAAGGCTTAGCGTTCTTATCCGTAAGCATTCCCCAAGTGTCCTTCAGTTCATAGGTCAGCTCCACATAATCGGTGGGCACTTCGGATTTTCGAACATCATACAAGAAGGAATAGCCGTCCCCTCGTTTTCTTCCTCCTCCTTTTTGGAAGCCTTTCACTTCTCCGTAAGGCACGTCTTCTCCTTTTAAGGTTCCGGAAGGTTGATCGATGAGGCTGACTCCCTTTATCTTAACCTCTCCTTCTCCGCCGTGGAAGGAGATTTCATGCCGTGATCCTCCCGCCACGCGGAAAAAATCCACGATATAGGCCTTATCGGGGGTAATATCCACAAGGCACAGGGTTCGCCGATACATGGACACTTGCTCGTAAGCCTTCACGTCTTCCGCATCGATAAATTTGATGTTTTTTCCGTCCTCGTATCCTAAGGGGATTCCCGCATACTTGGTGTTGAGTTGCCCGGCTCGGTCTACCATGACCGTGTTATGGCTTACGGTATTGGAGGTCCATTCGTATCGACTAGGTATGTTTTCCGCATATTCCGGGTAGCCGTGGTCGGGAGAAAAATTCATACCGTAGGCGATAATCTCGAAATTCATTTTATCCAAATGCCCGTGTCCCATGGTACGGCCGTAGTACATATGAACATTGCATCCGTGTCTTACCCTTTGCCTTAGCAGAGCGTTTCCGTAATCGGTCATGTTATGGGACCTTTCGTGCATGGGAGATTTCGGATCTTTGGCTTCTTGCAATATTCTTGCGGCTTCTTCCGGGTTTTCAATGTCAATAAAGCCGAATGTGCCTTCTTTCGCCATAGGATAAGATATATTAAAAAGATCCAAAATGCCTTTATCCTTCGTCACCCGGTAGCCGTCCCATAAAAACTTTTGCAGGTTGTCTCCGTCGAATACCTTCATCGGGTTGCCCGTTTTTCCCGTATCTCCGGTTTTCGGTATATAATCGTTGTCGATTACGAAAGGAACGTAGCTTTTATACATTTTTTTCATGACGGGATGGGTTTTCAAATCGTACTTCGATCCCGCTATACCCGGGTAAGCGGACAAGATATCCGCTAAACGAGCGAATTCCACCATCCATAAGCGGTTGTACATAAGAGAGCATTCGTCGCCTAACCCGTCGCCGTTCACCTTGTTTTCCAAAACACCGAAAACGTTGCATCCGGTAAAGTAACCTTTTAAGCCCATAATCGGATCCTGTTCCAAAATCCGTTTTCCGGGTTTGAACAGAAAATCGAGCCATTCTCTCGATTCGTCGCAAAGGCCCATACATACGGCGGCCATTGCCAAAGCGGATTGGTGCATTCCTTCATTGCCTGCGATACGAGCGTTTTTAATTTCCTTGTACACTTGACGTACAATTCCGTCTAATATGGATTTTTCAATGGTTTCGGGATCCGTGGGATAAACGTCCTTAAAAAAGCTTGTAACTTCTTGGGGATATTCTCTCAGCACCGGCAGCACCGCATCGGCGGCATAACAGAAAATACGTGCGGAGAAGGTTTCCCAAATGCTGCCGACGACTTTACCTTGCAGCGAAAATCCGTCGCTGTTTCGATAGGGCCGTCCGGGAAGTCTCATGTAAAGATTTAAGTCCATATCCGGATATACCATGGATACCTTGTACAGAATCATCAATACGTACAAGGCGTATTTTAAATCCCCGGTATAGATCCAAGCCTCGCTCAAATGCTTCAGCCCGTTGGTTATGAATCCGTTATCGGTTCCGCCGATGTTGTGGACGTCCAACCAGATGGCATAGTGGATATATTGAGGTATAAAGGACCAAAAGATTCCGTTGGCATCCGTATATCCGGTCCCGTCGTCGACAAAATAGTCTTCGCCTTTGTCGGGATAAAGCGTATTGACTAAGAAAGATTTGTCCGCCAATTCTTTTCGGAAAATTCCCCGCTCGTCCAGACCGCTTTCATAATAACTTTTAAAGTCGTTAGCGGGAAAGATGCTTTTACAGTTCGGGCATTGGGTTTTCCACGGGTTGTCCTCGATCAAATGAATCCAACCGGTAGCTCCGTATTTTAAAAGAATCTCTTCTCCGCATACGGGACAGCCGTAATTCGTTTGGCAAGGGTTGGAGCTTCTCGGAAGCTCTTGGGGAGTGGGTAGAGTCCACCAAAACCTTTTCCCGAATTTCAGCATTCTGTCCGCTTTTTCCGTCGTTTGTGCCGCCAGTTCTTTTGCCCAAGCATACTTTTCGATGTTGGAGCGAATGATTGACTTTTTGTTTTCGTTAAAATAATTACCGCCGTGCATTTTTACTTCTCCCTTTATATTTATCAAGTTATGTTTTAACCCTTTTTGCATATTCCGGTGAAACGATAGGCTTCGACTGAACGGTAAGACCGTTCTCGTCGGTGAGCCCTATGTTTCTTTCTCTCAATATTTCAATCAGCCGGCTCCTGTAGCGACATATAACGTCGGAATAGCTCGGGTCATGAATCAAGTCCTTGCTTTCGGAACGGTCCTCCGTCAATCGGAAGAACTGCTCTCTACCCGTTCTCGGGAACCATATGTATTTGAATTTCCCGTCGGTAACAAATTGCATTTCTTCTTCTTTTGAATAGCAGGCGCTGTGCTCGCCGTGAACCACGTCTCTCCAAGGAGCATCCTTGCCTTGTGTCAAAGGCAAAAGACTCGCCCCGTTTACCGTAGAAGGAATGGGAGCTCCGACAAGGTCCAAAACGGTAGGCATGATGTCGTATAAGGTGACCGGTTTATCGCATATTTCCGCCTGTTTTATTTTCATGCTCGAAGGCAGCTTCACAATGAGAGGGATGCGGGCGGAGCCTTCGTAAGCGTATGTTTTTCTCCACATGTGGTGATCCCCTAACATGTCACCGTGGTCGGAAGTAAAGATGAACATGGTATTGTTCATTTCGCTTTTCATGTACCGAGACATAAACTGCATCAATCTACCGATTTGGTGATCGATATGATGAATGGATCCGTAGTACCCGGCACGGGCCTCCATCACCTTTTCTATGGGAAGCCGTCCGTGCCATGCATCCGGATTTTTCGCAAATCTTTCATCGTCGTGGATATGAGCCCAATCCCCTATATACGGCAAGGGCAAATCTTTGCTTTTGTACTTTTCGTAATACCATAAGGGAGGATCATAAGGAGAGTGGGGACGTGCGAAGGAAACTTTCAAAAAGAAGGGCTTGGAAGGATCTCTACGTTCCAAAAAGGAAATGGCTTGGTTTACGGTCCAATTGGTAGGATGAAGAAATTCCGGTGCTTGGAAGGGCCTTGCCATCCAAGAATTGAAAGAAATCCCGTGGTCAACGGGACCGTAATCTCCGGTTCTGTTTTTTTCGAACCATTCATGATAATCCGATTTAAAATTCTTGTCTTCTTTACGTAAGGATTCGTCGAGAACCGTATGATGGAATCCGTTTAGAGATCGTTGGGGGGAAAAATGCATCTTTCCTACACCTTGCGTATGATAACCGGCATTCGAAAGCTCGCCCGGGAGCGTATGGGCAAAACCCGTGGTCACTCTTCCTTGGCCTTCCCCCATACCCAAGATACCGGTGTTCCAAGGAGTCATTCCGGTCATCAAACAGGTTCTTGCAGGAATACAGGAAGGGCTGGGGCTGTAGGCGTTTTCAAACAAGGTGCCCTCCGATGCCAAATAGTCGATGTATTCCGTTTCAACGGCCTTGTTTCCGTAACAACCTAAACAGTCGGCTCGTAGTTGGTCGGCCATAATCAATACAACGTTCGGTCTTTGATCGGACATGAATCGGTACCTCCGTTTATTATTATAAAGAGCGAAAGCCTCCTTCATATGACGCTTTTGCCCGTTTCGTTTATCTTTCGGTTCATTCCGAAAGCTTTATCCGTTTTATTATAGCACAGCATCGGCGAAACAATGAAATACGAATAAAAAAACCCTCCGATAAGGAGGGAGGAGAATGGTACGTTTAACCTATTCATCATTGTTTTCCTTGTGGGTTTCTGCAGGTAATTCTTCTTCAATGATATTGGTAACATTGACATTAACGGATACGACGTTTAATCCCGTCATATCTTCAACGGCTTTACGAACTCTTTGTTGCAGCGTTTGTGCGACGATATGAATTTTGCAACCGTATTTTACCGTTGCATTCATATACAGATGCAGACCGTCTTCTTTTGACTCCACCTTCACACCTTTCGCAGATGTTTTTTTGCTTAATAATCCGCCGCCTGCGTTCAATGTAATATTTTCCACTTCCAACGCAGTAATACCGGCAATGGTCGCTACCACTTCATCCGCAATCTTCACGGTATCCATTGCTTTCGTGTTCACTAATTCGTTCATGTTGCTACCTCCATTTTTAAATTTTTTTGCTTGTATAATAACCATTAAAAGTCTGCCGATTTGGGTGTTCTCGGGTAAGGTATCACGTCACGAATATTGGTCATACCTGTCATATACATCATGGCTCTTTCAAAACCTAACCCGAATCCACAATGCTTAACGGTACCGTATCTTCTTAAATCGTTATACCACCAATAATCTTCGATATTCATTCCAAGGCGCTTTATGGTTCCTTCCAATACCTCCAAGCGTTCTTCTCTTTGGCTTCCGCCGATAATTTCGCCGACACCGGGAACCAACAAGTCCATGGCGGCAACGGTTTTTCCGTCGTCGTTCAGCCTCATATAGAAAGCTTTGATTTCTTTCGGATAGTTCGTAACGAAAACCGGCTTTTTGCAGTATTCTTCCGCAAGGAAGCGTTCATGTTCCGTTTGCAGGTCACAGCCCCAGAAAACCGGATTTTCAAATTCCTTCTTCGAATCCTTTAAAATTTGTATGGCATCCGTATAGGTAATGCGGTCAAATTTCGATTCCAACACATTATCCAACCGCTCAAACAAGCCTTTATCGATGAAGCTGTTGAAGAATTCCATTTCTTCGGGAGCATGGTCCAGAACATAACGGATAATGTACTTCAGCATTTCCTCCCCTAAATTCATGTCGTCTTCAAGCTCGGCGAAGGCCATTTCCGGTTCGATCATCCAGAATTCCGATGCGTGTCTTGCCGTATTGGAGTTTTCCGCACGGAAAGTGGGACCGAAGGTATAGACTTTTCCGAAGGCCATGCAAAAGGCCTCTACGTTCAATTGCCCGCTGACGGTCAATCCGGTAAGCGTTCCGAAAAAGTCTTTTGAAAAATCCACCTTCCCTTCCTTGTCTCTGGGCGGATTTTCAGGGTCCAAGGTTGTCACTCGGAACATTTCACCGGCTCCTTCGCAATCGCTGCCGGTAATGATGGGAGTGTGCACATAAACAAAGCCTCGATCTTGGAAGAAAGTATGAATTGCGTGAGACATGATCGAGCGCACGCGAAATACCGCCGAGAAAGTATTGGTTCGAGGTCGAAGGTGCGCAATGGTTCTTAAATATTCAAAGGAATGTCTTTTTTTCTGCAGAGGATAAGCGGGTGAGCTTTCGCCTTCGATAATGATTTCTCTTGCTTTTAATTCAAAAGGCTGCTTCATATTGACGGTAACTTCCAAAACACCGGTTACCCGAATGGAAGCTCCCACATTCAGCTTCTCTACTTCCTTGAAATTTTCTATTTTATCATTTTCAAATACAACTTGTACGTTGCGAAAATACGATCCGTCGTTTAATTCGATAAATCCGATTGCACTGGAGCTTCGGATGGTTCGAACCCATCCCGTAACATGAAATACTCTACCGTTCCATTCTTGGTAATTCTTAAATAGTTGTTTTATTTCTGTTCTTTCGGTCATATACTCCACCTTGTCCAAAAATTTATTCCGCTTTGATTTAATATTAAAATTATTATAGTTTATATTATATTATTTAAATTATAACACATAAACCCTGACATGCATACCCTTTTCCTTGCTTTTCACAATATTCTCCGATTTCCCAAATGAAAATCCTTGGCTTTCCCGCCTTTCTTCCGGATTATCGATGATTTTATCATGCTTTCCGGCGTAAATCTATAGAGCTATACATGAATTTCACGTTGACTTTTTTTACAGTTAGGATATAATAAATTCAGGTTGTAGAGGTGAGTATTATCGGGTGTTACAAAGTCGAATATTGTAACTGAGGCGAAACGGTCATGTCCTTAATATCTTAAGCCTTTAAATATTTTCCCCTTAGAAGATGACCCGTCTTATTTTGCCGTTTCGTTAGCTATCCTCCTTAACCGAATACGACTGCCTCTATAGTAAATGAGTCGGACCCCCCTCCGACTCATTGTTTTTGCATAAGAACGGATATTCGCCGTGAAAACCATGGGTAAAAGAAAGGTTGAAAAGGTATGAAGAATTTAAGCTTGTTGATTAAACCGGCGTCCGGGCACTGCAACCTAAGGTGCAGCTACTGCTTTTACCATGATCTCACCTCCATACGGGAAGCCGGAAATTTCGGCATTATGTCCGAAGATATTATGGAAAGCACGGTTTCAAAAGCCTTGGCATCCGGTGCGGATTCCGTTTTGTTCGCCTTTCAAGGGGGAGAACCTTTTTTAGCGGGTTTAGAATTTTACGAAACCCTTATTAAAACGGTGGAAAAATACAACGATAGAAATATAACGGTTCAATATGTTATACAAACCAACGGGACCTTAATCGATGAGAATTGGGCGTCTTTTTTGGCAGAGCACCGGTTCCTTATCGGGGTTTCCTTAGACGGACCGAAAGAAATTCACGATTTAAATCGAAAAGACGGACGCCAATCGGGTAGCTTTAACCGTGTTATGAGAGGCATCGAAATTTTGGACAAACACGGGGCGGAGTATAACATATTGACGGTAGTGAATAAGGCGGTTGCACAGCATATCCAAAAGGTCTTTAACTTTTTCAAAAAGAACGGCTTTCGATATCTGCAGTTCATACCCTGTTTGGATCCTTTGGAGCAAGTCCAAGGACAAAATCCTTATTCGCTGACTCCCGAGCTTTACGAAAAATTCCTTATACAGCTTTTCGATCTGTACTACAAATCGGCAACGGAAAATCAATATGTCAGCATTCGCTATTTTGACAATTTGGTTCAAATGCTCATGGGTCAACCTCCCGAATCCTGCGGCATGTCCGGAATTTGTGCTTGCCAGTTCGTGGTGGAAGGAAACGGGAACGTATATCCCTGCGACTTTTACTGCATCGACCGCTGTTGCATGGGAAACATTAAAGACCTTTCCATCGATGAGCTTTTTCAATCCCCTCAAGCCCAAGCTTTTATCAAAGAATCCTTTCATGTGGATCCGGCTTGCCGGGCATGTCCTTTTTATCCCGTATGCCGAGGCGGATGCAAACGCTACAGAGAACCTTTCACGGAAGGAAAACCCGGATTGAACATCTACTGCAGTTCCTACCGATCCTTTTTCGATCAATGCTTGCCGCGCCTCCGCCGGCTTGCCTCCCTGTTCCGCCGTTAAACCCTATAAAAAAATTAAAAAGAAAAGGTTATTCCTTTTTAGGAAATAACCCTTTCTTTGTGGTTGGTATGTTTAAACAATTGCTTTGTTGATTGCGTTTTTTGCGATTTTAATCTTCCGTAGGATATAAATCCCGTTTGACGTAATGGGTATGCAGCAAGTGATGGGATTTTTCCCCGCAAGGCTGACCCAAAAATTCCGCATACAGCTTCTGTATGGTCGGATTTTCATGAGATCTTCTCAATACGGAAGCTTCGTCTTCTTCGTAGATAGCTTTGGCTCTTTCGGCTCTTAAATCAATGCAGTTTCTTACGCTTGCCGGTTGAATGGGCTGTCCTCCGCCGTTTACGCAACCGCCGGGGCATGCCATCACTTCGATGAAGTGATAGTCCGCTTCACCGGATCGAACTTTTTCCATTAGCTTGCGAGCATTGCCTAATCCGTGTGCAACGGCCGCCTTTAACTCGATGCCGGTATTCGGCAGTTTTACGGTAAATTCCTTAATGCCGTCCAAGCCTCTGGCTTCACAGATGTTTACGTCTTCCAGCTCTTCACCCTCCAAAAGCCTGTAGGCGGTACGAATAGCCGCTTCCATAACACCGCCGGTCGCACCGAAAATAACGCCGGCACCGGTCGCGTCGCCCATCGGATCATCAAAGTGCTCGTCGGATACTTCGTTGAAGTTGATTCCGGCTTCTTTTATCATTGTAGCCAATTCTCTTGTGGTGATAACGGCATCCACGTCCTTGAGTCCGTTGACATTCATTTCCGGGCGTTCACTTTCAAACTTCTTAGCGGTACAAGGCATTACCGATACCACGAAGATCTTGGAAGGATCTATACCCATTTTATCCGCGTAATAGGACTTCAAAATGGCTCCGAACATTTGGTGAGGAGATTTGCAGGTAGACAAGTTGTCAAGCAATTCCGGGAAATTATGTTCGCAGAATTTGATCCAACCGGGGCTGCAGGATGTAATCAACGGCAGCTTTCCGCCTTCTTGGATTCGGTGAATCAATTCCGTTCCTTCTTCCATAATGGTCAAATCGGCAGCGGTATTGGTATCAAATACCTTGTCAAATCCAAGCTTCTTCAAAGAAGCCACCATATTTTTCGTCGCTCTTGTGCCGATCGGCAATCCGAATTCTTCTCCGATGGCCGCTCTGACCGCAGGAGCCGTTTGAACGATTACATGGAGATCCGGGTTGGCCAAAGCTTCCCATACCTTCGCCACTTCGCCTTTTTCACTTAAAGCTCCTACCGGGCATACGTTGATGCATTGTCCGCAGTTTACGCAAGCCACTTCGCTCAAGGACTTTTCAAAAGCCGGAGAAACAATGGTTTTATATCCGCGTTCCATCGTATCAATGACGGCAACGGTCTGCACGTTCTTACACATGGATACACAGCGTCTGCACAAGATACATTTATTCGGATCACGGACTATGGAGGCGGAGAAATCATCCAAGGGCTTTTTCTTCTCTTCCGTACCCATATACCGAATTTCGCGTATATTCAAATTATCTGCCAAGCTCTGCAATTCGCAGCTTTTGTTACGAACGCACTGCAGACAGTTTCTATCGTGGCTCGAAAGAATCAATTCCAACGTGATTCTTCTGGCATCACGGATTTCCTTTGTATTGGTCTTCACATTCAGGCCTTCGGATACCGGGTATACGCATGCAGCTTGCAAGCTTCTTGCTCCTACGTCTACAACGCACATTCTGCATGCACCGATTTCGTTGATATCCTTTAAGTAACAAAGAGTAGGAATGTCAACCTTTGCAATTCTGGCTGCTTCTAAAACGGTTGAATTCTCGGGGACCTGAACCTTGATTCCATCTATCGTAACATTCACCATGTTCATATTCTTAACCTCTCCTTCTTACCCTCTATAAATAGCAGCAAACTTACAGCTTTCCATACATACACCGCATTTGATACATTTCGATTGGTCGATAACGTGAGGTTGCTTTTTATCGCCGGAAATTGCACTCGTCGGGCATTTTCTTGCGCACAAACCGCAGCCTATACATTTATCCGCTATAATGTGGTAATGCAGCATTGCCTTACAAACTCCTGCCGGACACTTCTTATCGTAAACATGGGCCTCATATTCATGTCTAAAATATCTTAAAGTGCTCAATACGGGGTTCGGCGCCGTTTGTCCTAAGCCGCACAATGCGGATTTGGAAATGCTTTTCGCAAGCTCTTCCAGCTTTTCGATATCGCCGTCTTCTCCGTCACCGGACGTAATCTTTTCCAAAAGCTCTAACATCCGCTTGGTTCCGATTCGGCAAGGAGGACATTTTCCGCAAGATTCGTCTACGGTAAATTCCAAGAAGAATTTTGCTATGTCAACCATACAGTTATCTTCGTCCAATACGATCAATCCGCCGGATCCCATCATGGAACCTAATTTGGTCAGCGTATCGTATTCGATGGGCGTATCCAGATGCTCGGCAGGAATGCATCCGCCGGAAGGTCCTCCGGTTTGCGCCGCTTTAAACTTTTTACCGTTGGGAATACCGCCGCCGATATCATAAACGATTTCGCGTAAGGTGGTTCCCATAGCAATTTCAACAAGACCGGTATTCACGATATTGCCGCCGACGGCAAACACCTTGGTACCCTTGCTTCTTTCGGTTCCGATGGTGTTAAACCATTCGGCTCCTTTTAATATGATAACCGGAATATTGGCATAGGTTTCTACGTTATTCAAAACCGTAGGCTTTCCAAACAATCCCTTCACCGCCGGGAAAGGAGGTCTTACTCGAGGCTCGCCTCTTTTACCTTCAATGGAGGTCATCAACGCGGTTTCTTCACCGCAAACGAAAGCACCGGCTCCCAAACGGATTTGGAGGTCAAAGGAAAAACCGGTTCCCAATATATTTTCTCCCAAAAGGCCGTATTCGTTGGCCTGTTGGATGGCTATCTTCAAACGCTGAACGGCGATGGGGTATTCGGCACGAATATAGATTAAACCGTGGTTGGCACCGATTGCATATCCGGCGATGGTCATCGCTTCAATAACGGAATGGGGGTCTCCTTCCAAGATGCTTCTGTCCATGAATGCGCCCGGGTCCCCTTCGTCGGCATTACAGCATACGTATTTAATGTCTCCTTTAGAGTTCGCAGCAAATTGCCATTTCCTACCTGTTGGGAATCCCGCACCGCCTCTTCCCCTTAAGTTCGAAGCGGTAACTTCATCAATGACTTGTTGCGGGGTCATTTGGGTCAAAACCTTCGCCAATGCGGAATATCCGTCTCGAGCAATATATTCGTCGATACATTCCGGGTTGATCACACCGCAGTTTCTCAAAGCGATTCTCTTTTGACGGGTGAAAAATTCAATATTATCTAACGACTGACTGACTTCCGCCGTTTTGTCGTGACCGGCCAAAAGTCTTTGAACCGCTCTACCCTTTACCAGATGTTCTTCAACGATTTCTTTCACGTCCGCCGGGGACACACGAACATACATGGTACCTTCCGGATATACTACGACGATCGGTCCTTCCGCGCACAAGCCGAAGCAACCGGTTTTAATAACCTTTACTTCGTTTTCCAATTGATTCTCTTTAATATATTTTTCAAAATTACTTATGATATCCAATGATTTCGATGATGTGCAACCTGTACCTGCACAACATAACACGTGAGCCCTGTAAAAATGCATTATAACCCCTCCATTTCTTTGCACGGTGCCTTATTCTTTCGATTTCGCTTGCTTTTCAGCTGCGCCGATGGTTAAGTCCACGCATACGTTTCCGTTTATTATGTGCTCGGCTACAACTCGCCTTGCTTTATTTTCGTCCATCTTGACATAAGTGGTTTTTGATCCGTCGGCTGCAATGACTTCAACAATAGGCTCCAGTCTGCATACGCCGATGCATCCGGTCATCGTAACCGGTACATCGTTTCGATTTCTTTTTTGCAATTCTTCTATTAAAGCTCTCATGACCGGACGAGCACCTGCAGCGATTCCGCATGTTGCCATACCCACAACGATGCGATATCCGCCGCTTTTTTCTCGTGTCGCCATTTGATCGCGCATTCTATTCCTGATTTCTTCCAATTCCTGAATTGACTTCATTTAATACACCTCCAAAAACAGTGCGAATTCCCTCTTTTATATGTTCCCTTATCCATTCCATAACCTCAGGCTCGGTTATATGGACCTCGCCAAGTACATCCTTCACTTCTTTCGTATCCATCCGATATGCGTCCTTGGTACTTTCAAGTCTCAATTCGTAGTTGATATCCGGGTCGGATATGATGAGTGCCGTTACGGTCTCATACAATTCGCCTAACGGCTGTCTGTCAATACTGTCAATCCCAAAGCTCCCGGTAACCCTTGTTCCCACGTTTTCTGCGGATTCAATTTCAAATGTTCCGCCGGATTGCTCAGCCGCCGCTTTAAACAGCGGAATTCCCAAGCCCACCTTTCGGGTATTTCTTGATGTCATAAACGGGCTTTCCACGCTTCTCAACGTGTCCTTATCCATGCCTTTTCCGTTGTCCGATATCGATATGTATAAAAAGTTTCCTTTTTGATAAATCGATATGATGACCTTTGTCGCGCCTGCAGCAATGGAATTGCGTACCAAGTCCAATATGTGCAAAGACAACTCTTGCATAGAGATTATTCCGTCATATCCTTATACTTTTGAATAATACCTTTAACGTCCTCCGGCTTTAATCGTCCGTAAACATCATCGTTGATCATGATGACCGGAGCCAGCCCGCAGGCACCGATGCAACGACATGCATCCAATGAGAACTTACCGTCTTCGGTGCATTTCCCTACTTCAATACCCAATTCCTTTTGAAGTTCGTTTAAAACAAGTGCAGCCCCTTTAACATAACAAGCCGTTCCAAGACAAACTTGTATTTTGTATGCACCCTTTGGGTATAAAGAAAACTGAGTGTAAAATGTGACAACGCCATATACCTCAGCCAATGGAACGTTCAAGCCTTCTGCAATTTTGGATTGAACGGAAAGGGGTAAATACCCGTAGACCTCTTGAGCTTCGTGAAGAACCGGAATCAATGCACCTTCCGTATTCTTATACTTCTCGATTATCTCCTGCAGCTGTTTTTCTTTTGCATCAGAGCAAGTGCAACCACATTTACTCATATGTTACCTCCAAAAATTCTTGCATGTTAAACATATGTCAGCCTACAAAATAAGTAGGCAGCATTGCTAATGATTTAACAAATGACTACCCAATAAAGCTATCCGTTTTAACTAAGAAGCATGTTATTATATTGTATTCCCGACGATCGCTCATTGTTAACCATTTAACAATGATGACAAGTTATTATACCATGTAATCGCTATAAAAGCAATAAATATTTCATTTTTAAACTTGTCGTCTTTGCCTGTGTTTTTGATATTTTTAACCTTTCAAAAAAAGCTATTTTCAAGCATCTTAGCGCAGATACTCCAATATCGCCGGAACCGATCGCTCGTCAACCTCCATAAAGCATTCCCTTTCCAATATGTCCCACAGGTAGTGGGCATCGGAAGCCGTATACCTTTTGTATTTTCGGCAGTACGGATTCCGCTTTAAAAAGTCCTCCTGATCACAGCTTTTCGAAAGCTCGATAACACGGATATCCGGAGTTTTCGGTATGGCACCTAAAACGGATATCAAGCCGTTTGCCGGACGATCCACATGAGCCGGTATGAAAACTCCGTTTTTTTCTTTCACCAATTTGCATACTGTATCCAAATCCAAATCCACCGAGACCGATAATAATTCCGAAAAAGAAGCGGTAATTTCATCATAGCGATTGAGGATCCATTGGTTTCCGAATATTTCTTCATTCAAGGGTATTTTTAAACGGTAAAAATTCAAGATTGCTTGCAGCCATTCGGCGTCCTCCGGTGTTTCAAACAAGCAGATCACATGGACCTCTTCTCTTGTCTCCACCTCCATTCCGGGAATGACCAGCAAATCTTTTTCCTCTCCGCAGCTCATAACGGCACGAACATTCATACAACTGTTGTGATCGGTAATTGCGATGGCGTCCAAGCCTTTCAAGCATGCCATATTCACAATGTTGTTGGGGGTCATGTCCTTATCCGCGCAAGGGGACAGCGCCGTGTGAATGTGGAGATCTACCGCTACTTTCATACCGTCAGCCCAGGATATTTATGCATGTACGGCATACTTCATAGGCGGTGCAGTCGGCGGAAGCGATTGCAATATTTTCTTCAACGGCTTTTTCTACAACCGGGTCAGGTACGTTAATCCCCTCGGGAATAATGATCAGAGGAAGATCGTTCAATGCCGCAACCGCCAAAATGTTCATGTGGGTATGGATGGTAATCCACGCGGAACCTGCCGTTGCACTGCTCATCACTCTGCTTAACAAATCCCCGACATAAACGTCTCGAATTTCTCTATCCAATCCTGAAGTACCCGTCAGATTCGTAAATCGACTTTTTTCAATAAAATCCTTTACTTTCATGTTGACTGTCCTTTCAAGTGCATAATTTCTTGCTCCAGTTTCTTCACTTTATCCTTTAGCTCCACGATACAATCGGACTTGACCGATATACCTCTTACAATATCTTCTGCCAAAGCTCGACATCCCGGGGCACCGCATGCTCCGCAATCCAGCCCCGGCAAGCTCTCCGTGATTTCCTCCAGCTTCTCCAGCATTTCCAAAGCCGTTCCGAGGTCGTCGTTCAATTTCAATATGGGCTTGTATTGGATATCATTCGTCCATACATACTTGTTCAGCTCTTCCTCGGGTATGTAAACCTCGGATTTTCTTACGAATACATCCTCTTTGCTCCGCAAAATGGTTTTTGCCACAAAGGGATTCTCCACCGTTAAAGGACCTCCCAAGCATCCTCCGGTGCAAGCCAATGCTTCAATAAATTCAATATCTCGCAATTCGCCGTTTTCAATTTTTTCGAATATATCGATCACGTTATGGATTCCGTCTACCGCCAGCTTCTTATGCTTTTTAATACCGGCAGCCTCTCCTCCCGAATCGGCCCAAACCACTCCCTGAAAACCGGCTAAATCCAAGTCCAAGTCCAAATCCGCATCATCGACTCGGTTGCAGGCCTCCAATAAATTTTTGTAGATTTCGGAAATGGCAATGACTCCGTTTACGGCGGAAGAAGACTTCTCGTAGGGCGCCTTTACGTTCGTTACTTTTGCGGCACAAGGAGATATAAAAAAAATACCGATATCACTTCGCGGAAGGCCGGTTTTTTTCATGGCTTCTTCCGCAGCCATCGCCGCGCTGACTTCCATGGGAGATCCAATTTTTATGATATGATCGATTAGATCGGGAAAACGAACTTGAATAAGTTTTACAACGGCAGGGCAAGCGGAGGAAATTAAAGGATAACGGTTTCCGGGTTTATCTAAAAGCATATTGGTAGTATAGGTTACCAATTCGGCACCCTTCGCCACTTCGTAAATGGCATCAAATCCGAGTTTCAGAAGACCTGCCAAGATTTTTTTCCGACTGAAGTCATATTGACCGTATAAAGAAGGGGCCGGTAAAGCGATTTTGTAACGGTATTTTTCGATGTCTTCCGGTCTATCCGCTACCGCTTTTTTCGCATGATAGGGACAAACTCGTATGCATACACCGCAGTCGATGCAACGCTCATTAATGATGGTCGCTTTGGATTTTCGGACTCGTATAGCTTCGGTAGGGCAGTGCTTGATGCAGTTTGTAGATCCCGTGCACCTTTTATCGTCCAGCGTTACCGAGTGAAAATATTTAATCATTGATATTAACCTCAATCGTCAACGTTGTTCCTTTTCCTATGACGGTTTCTATGTCTAATTTATCCGCATTGCGTTTAATATTCGGTAACCCCATTCCGGCTCC
>JAAYHZ010000044.1 GCA_012744235.1 Clostridiaceae bacterium | reverse complement strand
CGTGAGAGCGGTTAGCTTTCCGATCACGTCGCCAAAGCCCGCTTTGATCATTCTTCCGGGGGCTTTTTGGAGGACTTCTTCATCGGCGAAAATCCCTTTCGGCAATTGACCGGGAATGGTGTCTTTGATATCGTCGATAATCAGGGAGGAGGTGGCGGAAGCATATCCGTCCATGGAAGGCGCCGTGCAAACCACCATGTAGGGAATCTTCATTTTCCGGCTGACCAAACGGGTAATGTCGTTAATCACTCCGGAGCCTACGGCTACCATCAAAGCGATGTCGCCGGATACCTCGATGACCATTTTTCCGATTTGGCGATTGTCCGGAAGCAAATCGTGTTTCGAACGGAAAATATAGAGGGAAGAATTCATTCCGGCATTCAAGAAGGCTTCTTGGACTTCCGCAGCGTAAGCTTTGTATGTATTTTGATCGCAAACAACCAGAACGGGACCGCCTTTCGCATACTTTTCGGCGGCTTTAACAACGTTTTCAAGAATGTTCCGACCGTATACGATTTGATCAATATTTAAAGAATGGTGCATGCCGCATTCACAATCGAATGACAACCTTGATAAATCTTCAAGTTTCAGGTTCAATACGTTCACCTTCAAATCTCCTTTTTTTTCTTTTTATTATAGCATAAATCGATAGATACCATGAGAACATTACCGATCTTTGAATTACCGTATTTTTTTCTTGATTTCAATTCTTGATTTCAGTACAATATTTACTATTAGTAAATATTAAACTATGAAAGATAGAGGATGACTTCGGTGATGGAAACAAATTTCATGGAGCTTCACGATTTGTTCAAGAAAGTGGAGTACCTTTACCGCGAAAGGGTAAAGGGCATCCTCGGTCCTCTTAAACTCAGCAATTTGGAGTTTCGTTACCTCAAAAACATTGAAGAAGACGAAAGACCGACCATATCCGAAATTTCGCAAAGGTTGAGCAAGCATAACAGCAATATTACCGGTCTTCTGGACAGTTTAGAGAAGAAAGGGTATATTCGTAGGACAATGGATACCGTCGACAGGCGGATCATTCGAATCGAGTACACTCAAGAGGGACTGTCAAAGCGGGAGGAAGCATTGAAAATCTTTGAAAACAAAGTGAGTTTGTTTTTACAAGATGTGCCTTCTCCGGTTTTGGAACAGTCCTTTCGAGTTTTACGCTATTTTGCGGAGAAATTGGACGAAGGGAAAATAAATATGGAAGAAAAGAGGGATGCGTAATTGGAAACACAAATGTATGGCCGCCAAGGCCAAAGGATGAAAAAGAGCAAGTGGGTTCGGGATTTTGAACAGAGCAATGAAAAATTGGTCGTAAAATTTATTCAAGCGAATAAAATACGATTTTTGTTCGGACTCATTGTATTTGCAGGTGTTAATGCTCTCGAAATTCTGACTCCACGGCTTACGGGCCAAATCATCGACCAATTGTATGAGCGGCTACCGGACTTAAATTTGATTAAAAAATTGTGTATAGCTATCTTCGGTATATCGATCGCCGTTATGGTTCTACAGTTTTTCGGTCGTTTGTTAGTCCTCGGCGCAGGTATTCTTTTCGATGTCCTTATGAGGAAAAAGCTGTTTCGAAAATTGCTGACTTTGTCCATGAGCTTCTTTTACAAAAAGTCCATCGGAGACATTATGGCGCTATCCATCAACGACTTAAGCGCCATCAACAATGCCATCGGCCGCGGAGCCATGATCATGTGCAACATGATCATTTTGGCAATCGCAAGCATTATAGCTATGGGTGAATCCATGAGTTATAGACTGACGCTGATGATCTTTATTCCGCTGCCCCTGCTCGTCTTTACCATGTTTAAATTCGGGACGGTTATCAACCGAAAATCCCGGAAGGTGCAAGACCGCTTCGGGCAATTAAGCGGAAAAGTGCAGGAGAATATCAGCGGGATTCGCGTGGTCAAATCCTTTGTTCGAGAAGAAACCGAGCAGAAGGCCTTTGAAGAGGTCAACCAAGCCCATTACAATGCGGAGGTTGAATTGGCATTCGTGCAGGGACTTTTTATGCCCTTGATTTCTTTCATATCCAGCTTCTGCTATTTGATACTTATCTATTTCGGCGGAAGGTCGGTAATTTTGGACCGTACCATATCCATCGGCGACTTTGTTGCCGCCACCAGCTATATCAGCATGCTGATTCGACCTATGCAAATGTTAGGAAGGTTGTTGAGTATGGTTCAAAGAGGGAAGGCTTCTTTAGGAAGAATCTACGACCTGTTCAACGAGAAGCCCGATATCTACGACAATAAATTTAATCAAAACAAGGTTGAAATCAAAGACAATCGATTGGAAGGAAAAATCGAATTCAAAAATCTTACCTTCGCTTACAACGAAGAAAACGGAGACGTGTTGAAAAACATTGATCTTACCATCAATCCCGGAGAGACCGTCGCCTTTATAGGACCGGTGGGTTCCGGGAAAAGTACCGTATCGAACCTTTTGATCCGTTTGTTCGATACGAAGGAACGCGGACAGCTTTTAATCGACGGCATGGATATTGCGGACATTCCGTTGAAAACCTTACGTGCTAACATCGGTTACATACCGCAGGACAACTTCTTATTCTCCGATACCATTCGGTACAACATTGCTTTTACGCCGGAGGATTTGAAGGATGAAGAAGTTGAAGAAGCCGCGAAAGCAAGCGACATTTACGATACGATTATGAATCTTCCTGACAAATGGGAAACCTTGTTAGGGGAAAAAGGAGTCAACTTATCCGGAGGGCAAAAGCAAAGGCTTTGTATCGCCCGTGCTATCGCCAAAAACGCACCGATCATGATATTTGACGACTGCTTATCCGCCGTGGATATGGAAACGGAAAGCCGTATTCTAAAATCGCTTAAAGACGTTCAAAGCAACCGTACATGTATTATAATTGCTCATCGAATCTCCACCGTTAAGAATGCGGATAAAATCGTTGTTTTAAATAAAGGAAGAATCGTTGAAATGGGTAACCACGAAGAGCTTTTGGAAAAACGAGGCTATTACTACAAAGCGTACAGCATCCAATTGCTGGAGCAGCAGTACGGGGCCGGATTAAGAAACAAGGAAGGAGTGAGAGCATGAAAAGTTCAAAATATGAAAAAATTGCATCAAGCGGAAAAGACAGCAAAGTAAAACTAAATAAAGATTCCCTTCGAAATATCATTCGATTTGCACTTCCTTATTGGCCTTGGTTTGCTCTGGCGTTTATTCTGATCATTTGCATATCCGTAGCGGATATTTTACAGCCTCTCATTATTAAATATGCTATTGACGATAATATATCGCCCTATGTCGACGGTATACTGTCCGCCGATAAGGCCATAAGAAATTTAGGTATTCTGGCTTTGATGTATGTCGGTTTATCCTTTATTCATTTTCTGTTCGGCTTTATTCAAGAATATACGCTGCAGAAAACCGGGTCTAAAATTATTACGGAATTGCGTAAAAAAATGTTTAGCCATGTACAACGGCTGCCCTTTACCTATTTTGACAAAACACCGGTAGGAACCATCGTCACTCGTATATGCAACGATACCAATGCCATCAGCGAATTTTATACCGGCGTTCTTATCAGCTTTTTCAAAGATATTTTTGTGATGATCGGCATTCTCGTTACCATGTTCATTATGGATGTGAAGCTGACGTTGATTACCATCACCGTACTGCCTTTGATCGCCTTTGCATCCGTTACATTCCGATTAAAAGCCCGACAAGCCTTCTTTAACATTCGAACGAAAATGGCCGCTATTAACGCTTTCGTTGCGGAACATACGGCGGGAATGAAAATTATTCAGGCATTTAATATGGAGAAAAAGAAGGAAGAAGAATTCGATCAAATCAACAACGAATATTACAAAGCCAATATGGAACGAATTAAGATTTTCGGCATTTTCCGTCCTTTCATGGATGTAGTGAAGTCCTTCTCCTTGGCCATTGTGATCTATGTGGGTGCGAAGGAAGTGGCAGGTGCGTCCATCGAAGTAGGCATTTTGTATCTGTTTATTCGTTATATCGGTAACTTCTTCCAACCGATCATGAACCTGACGGAGATGTTTAATACGACCCAATCGGCGGTGGTTGCGGCGGACCGTATTACAACGGTATTCGAAACCAAGCCTGAAAGCGAGGAGGTACAAAGAGAACCGATTTTGACTCCGGAAAAATGCAAGGGACGTATCGAATTTGACCATGTTTGGTTTGCCTATATTGACGATCTTTGGGTATTAAAAGACGTTTCCTTTACGGTAGAGCCGGGCGAAAGTGTGGCCATTGTGGGAATGACCGGAGCGGGAAAGACCAGTATTATCAGCCTATTGTGCGGATTTTACGAAATCCAAAAAGGAAGCATTCGTATAGACGGAGTGGATATTAAGGATATGACAAAGCAAGAACTCCGCAGGTTGGTAGGGATGGTTCGTCAAGACGTGTTTATGTTCTCGGGTAGCATTCTTCACAACATTACGCTGGGAAACGAGGATATTACATTTGACCGGGTGCAAGAAGCCGCAGTTTTAACCAATGCCCATGAGTTTATAAAGGATTTGCCGGGACAATACGATTTTCAATTGAATGAAGGCGGATCCATTTTGTCCGAAGGTCAAAGGCAATTGATTTCCTTTGCAAGAGCCATCGTAACCGATCCTAAAATTTTAGTACTGGATGAAGCGACTTCGAACATCGACAGCGAAACGGAAAGACTGATCCAAGATGCGTTGGTGAAGCTGATGCGGAATCGAAGTTCAATTTCCATCGCACACCGGTTGTCAACCATACAAAATTCTGATAAAATAATAGTTCTAAATAACGGAAGAATTATGGAGCAGGGAACACATGATGAGTTGTTCGAGATGCGCGGATTGTACTATGATTTATACAACTTGCAGTTTGAATAATTCCCGACGGAAAACATTCGGAGGTTGTTTTCGGGCAACCTCTTTATTATTGTTATCGATATATATTGAAACGGAGTCTAGCTATGCGTAAATTTCTTATACTTGTACTTATTCTATCTATTTTATTCGTTTGCTCTTGCAGTAAAATCTCTTATCTTCGTTATCTGGGTGACGACGATAATATCAAGGGGCTTCAGTATAGCCGCATCAAATTTATCGTATCCGAAGGGTTTATAAGAGGAGGCTTTTCGGATTACAGAGACCAAATGATTGAAGAGTTTAAAAAACTCGCTTTGGACAAAACCAACACGGAAATTACTTTTGTTTTCACCGAAGAATCGGTGTATGCGGAAACACTGCAGATTCGTATCAACAGCGGACTTGAGTTCGATGTATTTATGGGATTTGAAAGCATCCAATCGGACCGTTTGCTGTCCTCCATGTTCAAGTCCTCAAGATATTGGATCGAAAAAGGCGTTGCCTTAGATCTGACGGATTACATTACGCTGAAATACGAAAATCTGTACAATCGTTTCGAAAAGTATCCGATTCTAAAAGAATTGGCGTCCTATAACGGAAGGATTTACTCCATCCCCAGCGGTATTCAAAGCTCCGAACGACCCTATATTCTTATTCGAGAAGATTTGAGGAAAAAATACGCATCGGGAAAACCTCTAGAAACCATGGAAGATTTGGCTTTGTTCATGGAAAGAGTCAATCAAGATTATCCGGACCATCCTTTTTATATCAAAACCCATTTTACTTTCTATGACCTTATTGAATTCTTTGCTTGGGAAGAAGGCTACTACATTCTGCCCGGTGCTTACGTAGCCAAGATCGATGATCCGAATATTACTCCTGTTCCCATCGAAGACACGATGATTATAGACCGAGCCGCATCCTTTTATGAAAGAGTATTCGATATCTTTTTTGAATTGGATTCGTCGGTAGAAGTTTCTACGATTTTGGCGGCAGACAAAACGGCACTTTTCTTAAGCAAGAACCCGGAAGAATACCATTTTGAAACCGCCGGTTATCATCCTTACGAATATACTTTTCAACAGCTATATCCTGATTCCGGGTATCATCTGAAAATTCCCGGAGAGCTCAGTTTGATGGTGTACAACGATTCGAAAAACAAAGAAAGAACATTGACCATATTGAACTGGTTAGGATCCAGCAACCAAGCTTATGATATTTTGTCCTACGGCTTGGAAGGAGTGAATTATGTTTACAAGGACAGGCTGTTTCAATTCAACGAGAAAACCGAACCGGCTTTAGGCTGGATGCAGCGTTTTAGCGGATTTCCCGAATTGGAAAAGAATTTTAAAACGGATAAAACGCCTTATAGCGAAGTGTTAGAAAACAATATGCAAAGGGCGTATATCAATCCCTTCGACAGCTTATTGATTAAAAACTACGGGAACATGAACGTCTATTTGGATCAAACAAGGCAAGACGCAACGCTGTACGGAAGCCGTACCGCCATCGTATCTCGTTACGTGAGAAGCGCATCGAGAACCGGTAAAGTGGACTCGGAGGAATTCAAAAGAGAATTGGCTGAGCAGCAAAATGAAAACATTGAACAGCATTTGAAAGAATTAATAACCGTATTAAAAAACGGCTAATTTAGCCGTTTTTTAATATGATTACATGTCCGATTCCTCGGTTTTGATATACAATTTCCGGTCGCCGGCGTATTTT
>JAAYHZ010000043.1 GCA_012744235.1 Clostridiaceae bacterium | reverse complement strand
GAAGTTCCTGTTCGTCAGGCCGGGATTTTGCCTCCGACTTCCTTCAGATTCCACCTCACGATGGACACCCTTGTCTTTGGCTAACGGTTGGTGCTATCAACCCCCGTAACGGACTTTCACCGTCAAGGTCGCGCGCATGCCGCGCGCACATAAAAAGCGGCTCGATGCGAGCCGCCTTCAAGGGATTAAAATCTCAAACTCTAATTAACCCGGGATTGCTTCCCGTTAAGCATATGCCCCCTTCCTCCGTAACCAAAAACGTATTCTCCACGCCCACCATACCGATTCCCTCGAAGCCTTTTTTCGGCTCCAAGGCAATGGTCATGTTTTTTTCCAAGGGCTTTTTAAATTTGGCGGCGATCACCGGAGGCTCGTCGATCAAAAGGCCGATTCCGTGGCCCAAAAACTTGACGCTGCGATTGCCGAAGCCCATAAAGTTCTTTAAGAAGGAGGAGTCCAAGATATTCATCGTCTCCAAATACAAATCCTCCGGAAGATTGCCGGGCTTCAGCTTTTCCGCTATACGGTTCTGTATTTCCAAGCATTGTTGGTGACCTTTTACCGCGTCGTCCGGTAAAGATCCTCCGAATATGTAAGTCATGGTTTTATCGGTATGGTATCCCTCGTACCCGCAGGCCACGTCCACAAAGACCAAATCTCCTTTTCTCAGTTTACGATCTCGGCTTCCCAAAAAAGGAACCGCCGGACATAAACCGTAGTTGCCCCCGGGGCCGTCAAAATAGGTGGGGTAGATGGAAGATTCTCCGAAACAAACATGACCTAAAACCATGTCCACGTTGTAGCCTCCGAAGCGAGCGATACCGTGGTGACCGTTTTCCACCAAAGCTTCATATAACTTCACTGCCAAATCCGCTTCGCTCATTCCCTCTTTCAGCAAGTCGGGAACCAAATCCTCCAAAACACGGCGATGGATTTTTCCGCTGGTTTTCATCAAATCCAGCTCGTATTCGCTCTTTACCGAACGAACCGACAGGATTTGGGCGTCCATGGCGCCTAAGCGTTGATACGGAAAATATTTTCGAAAACGTTCCAATATGGACATCGGCACTGAATCCGCTTCGATATACAAGCAGTCGATGGGTTCGGAATAGTCGGTTACGGCGTCCCGATAGCTTTCCATAGGGCGAATGTCAGGAAAGTTCGATTCGGCTACGGCCCGCTCGTAGTTTCTCCTTACGCGGTAGACGGGGTTTTCTTCCCGAGGAATTAAAAGCATACCGTCCTGCATGGTTCCGGTAAAATAGTATTGGTTGATTTTGCTGAATACGACGGCCAGCCTCCAATCCGGATAGGAAGCCGTCATTTCGGCTTTAAACCGCTCCATCCTGTTTATAAGCTCTGTTAAAGGCACTTTCTTTATATCCATATCTCTTCATTCCTTGCGTATTTTGCATCCATTATAGCCGGATTGGGCCTGCAGTGCAAGGCAAAAAAGAATGCACAATACGATTCCCGCTTCATATATTAATAATATATCGACAGTTTGAATGATGAAAAAATGTAAAGGAGTAAACTTTTATGCTGATACATGTCGTTGAAGCCGGTGACACGTTATGGCAGCTGGCGAATCTATATCGTGTAACCGTCGACTCCATCGTTGAGACCAATAGGCTTGAAAATCCCAACCGATTGGTCATCGGACAATCCTTGGTAATCCCTACCCAAGGCGCCGTATATACGGTCGGAAGGGGAGATACCTTGTTCACCATATCAAGACAATTCGGAGTAACGGTTCAAGATATCGTGGATTATAATCAAATAGAAAACCCGGACCAAATCACCCCGGGAACCGTCCTCTACATACCCCCGATCACCCATATGGTACAGCCGGGAGAAACCTTGTTCCGCATCGCTCAAGCATACGGAGTCACTTTGCCGAACCTTTTAAAGGAAAACAATTTATCGGAAACCGCCATTTTGCAGCCGGGAGACGTAATCGTGATACCTCGAACCCAAAGGCCCTTCATCTCCGTCAACGGATACATATACTTTTTCGGGGAAGAAGCCGTTCCCATCATCGATGAAGTAGGATACCTACTTACATACCTGAGTCCTTTCGCTTACCTCATTCGTGAAGACGGTTCCTTAGAGCCGATTGACGACAGCCCCGCCATCCGAGCGGCTTATGCCCAAAACGCCGTCCCTATGATGGCCATAACCAACTTCACCTCCACCTCTTTAGGAGAAAACTTGGCTTCCCAAGTTTTAAACAGCCCGCAGATCCGAGGGAGGCTTATTGAAAATGTTCTTGCCATTATGCGAGAAAAAGGATATTTGGGGCTGAACGTGGACTTTGAAAACGTCCTGCCGCAAGACAGAGAAGCCTACAACACGTTTTTGCAGGAGGCCGCCGACCGTATGCACCAAGAAGGCTACTTCATATCCACCGCCGTAGCGCCGAAGGTGGGGCCGGAGCAGACAAGTCTTTTGTACGAAGCTCACGATTACGAAGCCCACGGCCGAATCGTGGATTTCGTCATCCTTATGACCTATGAATGGGGTTATCGCTTAGGACCTCCGAGGGCAATCTCCCCGGTCAATGAAATACGGCGGGTTTTGGACTATGCCGTAACGGTAATCCCCCGGAACAAGATTTATTTAGGCTTTCAAATTTATGCGCGGGATTGGACCCTTCCCTTTGTCCAAGGCCGCCAAGCAAGAACATTCAGCCCGCAAGAAGCCATGAACCTTGCCGTAAGGTATAATGTGCCGATCCTGTACGATGTAGCCGCCCAATCTCCCTTTTTCCGATATACCAACGCCCAAGGACAGCGCCACGAGGTGTGGTTCGAGGACGCCAGAAGCGCCCAAGCCAAGTTCAACCTGGCAAAAGAATACCGCTTAGGCGGAATCAGCTACTGGTCCTTAGGATACGATTACCCGCAAAATTGGGTCTTGCTCAATGACAACTTCATCATACGCAAATTGCTCGGATAATACCGGTTCTCTTTTAGCCGCTTTTCCTCCTTTAAACGGCCGATCCTTTTACCCGATCGGCCGTTACTTTGCTCCGAAGACTCTTTCCACGGTTTCCTTCAGCTCCCGATACATGGGATAGTCCTCAATTCCAAAGAAGCATTCCAAAAGACTCCGATAATACCGTTTTTGTTTTTCGTAAGGAGCGTTGAAAACATCCCATATCTTCTCCCCTATTCTTTTGTAATCCGCCTCCGTACTTTTAATATTGTGCAGCTTGTCGGCGCATACAATTTGCTTGATCTTTACATCCGCCTTATTTTTTAAAAAATAAAGGGTGTTCTCCTTTCTTACTTCCCAAGTGACATTCGGCACATGACGGTTGCTTTCTCCTGCTCCCTCCACCAACCGTGCCACTTCTTTACCGAACATATTTTCAATATCCGAAAGGGTAAGGTCCGTATCTTCCACGGTATCGTGCAAAATACCGGCGGTTATTACCTCCATACTGCACCCGTTTTCCGCCAAAATGGCGCCGACGCCCAAAGGATGGAAGATATACGGGATGCCGGATCCTTTTCGTTTTTGTCCCTTATGAGCTTCCGCCGCAACGCAAATCGCTTTTTCTAACACGGAATGCCTCCTTTTTAAAAATGTCACATTTAAAAAGTTTCAATCGATTACATATATTTTACTCGAATTTTGGACAAACTAAAAAAGAAAAGTTTCAAAGGAGGAGTTTTTATGGATGCACCTAGAATAACGGTCAAATGCAGCGTTGAAAATTGCCATTACAACAAACAACGCTTATGCTATGCCGATACTTTGGAAGTCAATGCCATGCACGGGAAGAAAAACGCCGAAACCAGTGACGAAACTCGTTGCACCACATTCGTGGAACATCGCTAACGCCGCCTTTCTGTAAAAAGGACGAGATACATCTTCGTCCTTTTTTATGCAATAAAAAAACCATAAGCAATTTTCACTTATGGTAAACATATTCCAAAGCACCGCTGCCAACATTTTGATCCCTATCTTGCGATAGGTGGGTTTTCTCAGGGAAGTTTCTATCTTCCTCCGTCCGCATGCGGTATTTTTTACGAGGCCTGATATACGCTTCCTACATTATTTGAAATCCCGTTTAAATGATGTAGGTTCAAAATAAAGGCTCCGCGAATGCTTCAGAACTTACACCGTTATTATATCAAAACTACGGCCAAAGTCAACAGGGAATTTTTTGTCGTTTTTCATGTTTTTATGTTTTATTCTCCTTTCGGCTTGAGCTTCTCCAAAAGAAAATCCAAACGGACGGCTTTTTCAGGATACAGCATCTCCTCAAACAAATCCCCGGTTTTGGCCAAACGCTCACGGATATTCAACAAAGTAAAATCTTCCGGTCCTGCCCCCTCCTCCAG
>JAAYHZ010000042.1 GCA_012744235.1 Clostridiaceae bacterium | reverse complement strand
GTATACGAACATTTCAGCAAAGAAGTAAGGATTATAAAATCCGGTGAAAGTATAGAGGTACGACTTGCCGACAACGATGATTTTAAGCTTTATATCATCGTTCCCTTAATAAACGGCAGCGGCGTAATAGGAAGAATCGATAAATTTATTTCTCCTAAAACCGTAAAATATAACCGAAAAGGAGAAGCGGAATTGATCGAAGACGGGCCCTGTGCACACATAATAAACCGAAAGCTTGTCATAGAAAATTAAAAAAAATCGGATGTAAAAAAGGAGGATTTCTATGCACGTTTGGGATATTGAAATGGTACGAGCTTATTCGACGTCAGCCGACCCCATGGATTCGGTTATCGTGGTGCGAGACGGCTGGTGTACCGAGCCTCTCCACACCCATCAATTTATCGAAATCGAATATATTATATCCGGAACAGGAAAACAGAATATTAATGGGAAAGATTACTTTGTAAAACGCGGGGATGTCTTGTTTCTCAATATCGGAGACAGTCATTCCATTCATTCCATCGATCATCTCGAGATTTTAAACTGTGTTTTCCTGCCCCAAATAATCGAAGGTTTCGAAGATATTCGCCCGGAAGAACCGCAGCTCCCGAAATTGATCCATCTTTCAGGACGAGCAATATTGGAAGCCGAAGATATTTTATTTAAAATAGAAAAGGAACACCAAGAAAAGAAACCGGGCTATCGATCCGTCTTAAAGAGTTATATCGCTATTTTAATAACGCTTCTGTTTCGTTTCACATACAATGAATTCAAGTCATCTTCTTCATCCATGACCGCTGCAATTCTTAATTATTTGGAGGAGACGAGCATGGATACCACCCTATATGAAACAGCCAATCATTTTAATTTCAACCCCTCGTATTTCAGCAGGTTGTTTAAGAAAAACGTTGGCATAAGTTTTTCAAAATACATCAAAGACAGACGGATAAAAACCGCCGTAGACCTCCTTCTTTCAACAGAGGAAACGGTTGCCTCCATTTGTAACCAAGTCGGCATCAACGACCAAAAGCAATTCTATGCCTTGTTTCGAGAGTACTCGGGCATGACTCCCGGTCAATTCCGAAAAATCCACAAAAAACCGGCATCTCCCAATCCGGTGTAATCATTACAAAAAAATGTCCTATTGAACGTGCGACAGGATCATAAAAGGGAAGTAGTACAGTTAAGGAACCGTCTCGGCACCTACGCTCGAGCGATATATTTAAGCGTATATCGAAGGCGGAATAGAAGCATGAAAACCCTACTTTTACTCTTTTATGTAGAAACCTTCGCAAAACTCTGCGCCGGATCTTTGATAGCTGTTATATATCTGAGCAAGTCCACCATGGGCTGTTTCTTTGTATTTTTCGTTCATATCAATTCCGGTTTCGTACATTGTGGCGATTACTTCGTCAAAAGAAATTCGTCTTGTTTTGGATAAAAATCGGGAAAGATTCACGGCGTTAACCGCTCTCATAGCCGCAACTGTATTTCGCTCAATACAGGGAATTTGAACAAGGCCGTTAACCGGATCACAGGTGAGTCCTAAATGATGCTCCATGGCAACTTCGGCAGAGTATTCAATTTCGTCAATTGATAATCCTTGAAGAGAGGCAAGCCCTGCTGCTGCCATTGAACAAGCACTGCCTATTTCATCTTGGCAGCCGCATTGTGCACCCGAAACGCCGGCATTTGTACGGATAATATTGCCTATAGGGCCGGCGACTGCAAGTGCATCGATTATTTCATCCTCGTCGTAGCCTCTGTCGTGTCGCATATAGTACAACACCGAAGCAACAACTCCGCTGCTTCCACAGGTTGGTGCGGTGACGACAATTCATTGTGACAACGCATATTGTAGAGAGCTTTGCCTTTCGGGTAAGCTCCGGCCCGCCGGGAAGAACGCTATCACAATGTTTAGGCTGTCAAACCGTATACCTCGTACTTGTTTATGTGAATACTCTGCCTACATATATTCTTCATTCCAAAACGGATTGCGCCATTCCAATCCTTCCGGCCACCGCCAAGTAGAAGGATCTGCAATGCCGAAAAACAGTTCGCCCGGTTCTTCATAGCCCGTTACCTTAATGATAATACGGTTCCACCGATTCGGAAGTACGGTGCGATGTACCTTCGATCGGTGAACCGCAGGAACATATTCCGTTCCGTCGAATGTATAAAGGAACTCCCCGTTCATCCAAATCTTCATTTCACGAGTACCTTGGCATACAATAACCGCATTCCGAGTCACATCGGCTTTTACATCGATAGCATAAATGTATTCTCCGGGAGGTACCGTTTGGAAGAAGGCATTTGACGGAGCAAATTCAAAATCCTCCTTTAGGTCCAATGCGGGACATAATTTCGATGAATATTTGCCTTTTTTACGAATCCACGGATACGCCGTAGGCAGTCCTGCGGTTACGTTAAAGATAAGGCCGTTCACTTGCATTCGAAAATCCAAGGAGTTAAAGCTTTTCTTTTCATTTCCGCTGTCGTAGCGGATATCAAACCGAATTTTCTTCTTCTCCGAGGGATGCAATTCCATGGAAAACCGGTCCTCCGAAAGGTGAAATCCGTCCGGCACGCAAAGGTGCAGATGTACTTTGGTTAAAACATCGGAAGGATTGGTAATTTCCGCTTCAAAGGCGTTCCATAGATTCGGAAGAAGTGCCACGGATTCGGGATACCGTAAATTGATTAGAAGGGGTGAAAGCGATAACAAGCTTTCTCGGTTGTCGTATCCTTCCTTTAATCCTACAAGCTCCGGTTTATTCATCCAAGGCTTTGCCATGTTCTTTCGTGCGTTTTCCAAGGGAGGGCAACCTATAATTCTTATCGACGAATTGTAGTATTCTTGCACCTCTACCGCCAATGCGGTGATTTGGTCACAAAATTCCGCTACGGTTTTTACCGTATGCATTCCCACGATATTCGGCGACAAAATCAGCCGGTTGCCGATGGGCTTTGTCCACTTTTCATCGATACCGTCGGGATTGATAATTCCTAAGATGGAACCTAAAGTAGCTGCGGTACAGTCGGCGTCGTACCCCATATTTACAGCCAAGCACACGGATTTGCCGAAGTCTCCGCTGCCTGCCGCCCAAGCCAGCACGGTGAAGCTTACGTTGATGCAAACATCCGTCCAATTATCTACACCGTATTTCTCCAAAATCTTATCTCGAACGGCATAGCAATCCCCTTCCTCCTTCCACCAACGAAGCGTATCCATAATGCTTCGGGCAAAGCGAGATTGCGCCGGAAGAAAGGATAAGCCGATTTGAATCAGTTTATCAAAATCATCTTCAACATAAGCGGCGCTTTCGATAGCGGTTAAAAACAAGCAAGCATCCATTCCGTCTCCGTAATGGTCCGTACAAGCATCTTCTCTTGCAAGTGAAACGGCAAGCTTCGGATCGCCCGGAGCCAATGAAGCCCACAACTCACTGCGAATCGCGGCTCCCATTCCCGCGTAGAACTTGTTGTTGTAAAAACCGCATAAGGGAGCGGATAATCCGTTTTGAAATGTATTATTCAGCATAATACCGTACTCATCCGGAGCAAAACGAACATGCCTCCATGCATCCGCCAAATGCTTCCGATTTACGGGAAGACCGTGTCTTCTCAAGCATTCCACCCACACCACCTGCAGGTCCACATCATCGTTCCCCACTACGGAAGTAGGGATCGGATCATAATAAGTAATATGATTTACATTTGTGTTACCTTCATAAGGCATGCCCAGCGTACCGCCGATGGTTTTGCCGATATAGCAGCCTAAAAGCTTCGAAAAATAGGTTTGATATTGCATCTCGGTCATGATTTCATCCGTCCTAAAAATCCTTTTTCTTACAGTTTAAAGCACCGCCATATCATAAACAATGGAGATTTATGTCCGTTTATAGGGGGTTTTTTGACTTATTGATCTTGATTTTTTTCGCGGCGGAAAAAATGAAGGCAAATTCCGTTTCCCATCGGCTTTCAATCTCAAACCCGGCATCCGCAAGCAGCGCTTCCGTTGTTTCGGGAATATCCGGATACACACGAATACGACGGGTGCCGAAATCAATCTCCGTTTGCCGGTTTTTATCAATGGAAAACGGGTAGGTTAAATAATCGCCGCACAGTAGACGGACATTTGAAAAGCCTGAGAGGTTTTCTTTCGCCCTTTCGACGGTTTTCGATGAAATGTCAATACCGGTAAAAGATCGGCACCGGCTTATAACGCGAAGGGCAAGCCTTCCCGTCCCTACACCGATCTCAAGCACGGATTTGCTTTCATCAAGATTCATCGCTTCTAAAAAAGCTTCTCCGTCCCATTTGCTCATATATTCCTTAACAGGCTCGGGATCTCGCGCAGGATCGTTGTTTTCATCAACAAGAGCGTTGTAGTGTTGCATAAGGTCCATCCTTTCGCCGCACCTTCTCAAATCCTCCGTATTCCACGTATAGTCAAAATCAAAGGTGGCGATTGCTTTTCGCCATGTGTCGTTTTCCAAGGGAAATACATCGCCGCCGATATTTTTTACGTGCTGCAAAAAACGGCTCATCGGAATATCGGACCCCGTTTTAAGGATGGCCGCACGTAATTTTCCCCAAAACGAAGCGCAGGGAAAGCCGTCGAATGCAAGAACGGCACGAAAGGCTTCTTCTACGTCATACTCCGCACGGCAAAGCCGAAGTTCCACGGAATCTTGCGTATCTTCTATCAAGGCATAAGGTGCACGGGTATCGTAATCGGCAGGCATTCCGCAGCTTCCGGGGTTAAGAAGGAGCTTCTCTCCTACCTTGCCGAAAAACGGCAGATGGTTATGTCCAAAAAGGCAAATATCACCCGGGTATTCTGAAATCTCATGAGCGTATTCTTCAGCCGCTTTTTGCATAGCTTTCATACCTTCTTCCCATGTGAAAGGCGCTTTTTCCATCCTTCTTGCATAATCTCCGGAACGAAAACAAGAAAGCCTCGGGCTGTGATCGATAAGAGAAATGCTGTGGGACATATGCAGGCTTTTGCCGCAGGAAAGGGTAAGCGTTGCCGTTTTCGGAAGAGACTTTAAATATTCGAGATTCTCCTCGGATAGGTTTTTGAACGTCCAAAAGCTCGGCAACATCTGCTCATACTCGCAAAACTCGGGTCTTGTTTTATCAAAAGCCAAAACACCCGAATCACCGTTTCCCAATATGGCCGTCAGGTTCGGTAAGCTTCGCATCGTATCCACAACCTCGTTTAATGTCGGCGTATCGCGGATATAGTCGCCGAGGAGAAGAAAGGCTTTTGCCCCTTTTGCTTTGGCATCGTCAACCGCCGCCTTAAAAGCGGGATAATTGCCGTGGATATCCGATAGGACCGCGTAGATCATGTTTTTATTCCCCTTTCGCACTGCCCTTTTTCCGAATAAAAAACAAAGAGGTGTCCACACCTTCGAGCTTCAGCAGCTTTATTTTATTCTCGATTCCCGAGGCAAAGCCGGTCAAAGACCCGTCGGAGCCTACTACGCGGTGACAGGGAATGATAATTGATATAGGGTTGTGCCCCACGGCACCGCCTATCGCTTGGCCGGACATGCTTTTTCTGCCCATATTCGTCGCCACTTTTTTTGCAATATCTCCGTATGTCGTCACGCTGCCGTAGGGAATTTCGCGCAACAATTTCCATACCTCTTGTCGAAACTTACTTCCTTCGGGAGCCAAAGGAATTTCGGAAGGGTCGGGCCTTTCGCCTTTAAAATAGCGGTCAAGCCAATCCTTTGTTTTATGAAACAAAGGAATTTCGTCATTGCGGATGAATTCTTCTTTTATTGTGCCTCCGTAATACTTTTGCCCCTTCACCCACAGGCCGATAAGACATTCGCAGCTCTTATCGCAAGCCGGGGTAAGAATTCCTATAGGGGATTTATACTCGGTAGAATAATACAAGGAATTTGCCTCCCGTATCGATTTTATTTTTTTTTATTTATCATACCGGTTACGAACCGATTCTGTCGATGCCCCTTTATTAAGGATAGAAGCCCTTCATGAAGCTGTGAATCTTCTTCTCATAGTGCTATAATGTATACATTATTTATGGATTAGGAGTGATGTCATTGCAACTTCTATTAATCGTATTGAACAAAGTTGAGAAGCTGGATGATTTGCTGGAGACCTTTTTGGAAGAAGGTTATTCCGGTGCGACGATCATAAACAGCACCGGCATGATCTCCAAGATGGCAAAGCATATGGAGAATTACCCCATATTCGGCTCGCTACGATTTTTAGTGGATTTTGATCGAGAGGAGAATATAACGATTTTTATGGCATTAAAAGACGAACAAGTGGAATCCGTTAAAAAGATTGTACGTAATGTTATCGGCGACTTATCACAGCCGAACACCGCGGTTATGTTTACGCTGCCGATATTGTCGGTAGAAGGGATTGATATCTAAGTATGAGCACCTTTTTTTATTTGGCTTTGATTTTATTTTCCGGCCTTCTTTTTGGTCGTATTGTAAAACAGATAAAATTACCGAATGTAACGGGCTACTTAATAGCAGGACTTTTAATCGGTCCTCATATTATGAAGCTGATTCCTTCGGAAACCGTTGAAAATCTGAATTTTATTTCCGAGATGGCTCTTGCCTTTATCGCCTTTTCCATCGGTTCCGAATTCAAATTATCTTATTTGAAAAAAGCGGGAGCAACCCCCATTGTGATCGCTTTGTTCGAAGCCCTCTTAGCCTCCGTTTTGGTATCCGGAGTCTTGATTATTTGCGGCTTCGATACGAAGATTTCGCTTCTTTTAGGTGCCATTGCGGCGGCAACGGCACCGGCCGCCACGATTATGGTGGTAAAACAATACAATGCAAAAGGTCCCGTAACAAATACCATGCTCAGCGTGGTAGCCTTGGACGACGCCGTAGCCATAATGGCATTCGGTTTTGCCATGGCGACAGTCAATTCCATGCTGAATCCCGGCCAAAGCTCGGCTTGGGCTACGGCCTTGTCTCCTCTTATAGAGATCTTCGGGTCCATCGCCTTGGGTTTGATTCTCGGTTTGTTATTCAACTTTCCCCTGCGCTATTTTAAAAAGCAGTCCAACAGACTCATCATAACCTGCGGATTCGTATTTTTAGGCGTCGCCGTTGCTTCGTATCTGAATCTGTCCGCTTTGCTTTTATGCATGAGCATGGGGATGGCCCTCGTTAACACAAGCGCTTCGGGGGAAGAGATTTTTGGTATCGTAGACAGCGTTACTCCCCCCATATTCCTTATGTTTTTCGTAGTTTCCGGTGCCGAACTGGACATAACCGTCATACCCAAAATCGGGGTTATCGGAATCCTGTACCTTATTATCCGTGTGGTCGGAAAGGTTTTGGGTGCATGGTTGGGAGCTTACATAATGAAGACTCCGGACACCGTGAGAAAATACATCGGGTTTACTTTGGTACCGCAAGCCGGTGTTGCCATCGGTTTATCGTTAATCGCCTCCAACACCTTACCCCAATACGGGCAAAGCATTCGGGCCGTTATCCTGTGCGCTACGTTAATTTATGAACTCACGGGGCCCGTCATCACGAAAATGGGGCTGAAGAAGGCGGGAGAAATACAAGATTAGATTTTTTAAAACCTACCGTTTTGTCATCAGGAACGGTAGGTTTTTTATATATATAAAGCATTAAATATATTTGAGTGTTACGGTTTAATTTCCCTACCGGGTGTAATAGAATGGTAGAATATAAGAAAACAAAAGGGTTTTTTCATAGCGGAGGTTTTTATGCTCATTGTAGATGCCCACTGCGACACGCTGTCGGAGGTCTTGGAGAAAAAAATCGATATTTTTCAAAACGAAGGCCATTTGGATATTAAGAGGCTGTATGAAAACAAAAAAAGCGTACAGTTTTTTGCCGTATTCGTAAAGCCGGGAAACGAAGCTTACACCTTGGCCAACGCTCTAAAGCAAATCGACATTCTATACCAAGCGGAAAAAGAATATTCCCGGTACTTAGAAGTCGCCTATAACACCGAAGACATTGAGCGTATCCTTTCGGAAGGCAAAGCGGCGGCCATTCTATCAATCGAAGGCGGAGAGGCTTTATCCCGCGATTTGGGGGTACTGCGTATGCTCCATCGGTTGGGAGTCCGAGCCATGGGGCTTACTTGGAACTACAGAAACCCGCTTGCCGACGGTGTTTTCGACGATACCGGCGGAGGACTGACTCCTTTCGGCAAATCCGTGGTGTCCGAAATGAATCGGTTGGGAATGGTGATTGATGTATCCCATCTTAACAAAAAAGGCTTTTGGGACGTTATCGAACAAAGCGAACATCCGATCATTGCCTCTCATTCCAATGCCCAAGCCCTTTGCGGACATCGAAGGAACTTGGACGACCGGCAGCTATATGCCTTAAAGGAGAACGGCGGTGTTGTAGGCATCAACTTTTGCCCCGCTTTTTTATGCGACAGCGAACAAGCCGATATAAACGATGTTATAAAACACATTGAATACATAGCCGGATTGATCGGCATCGAGCATATCGGATTCGGATCCGATTTCGACGGCATCGCTAGAACACCGAAAGGGCTCGAAGGAGTTCAATGCTTGCCTCGTCTGGCGGAAAAACTGTATTCTTTAAACTATACGGAACAACAAGTGGAAATGATTGCAGGCAAGAACTTTATGCGGGTTCTTCAAAAGGTCCTCAACGTCTGAGTCCATCCCTTTGGCAAAATTTCGTGTTTGTGTCATCGCCATGGTATGGTATAATAAAAAGAGCAAAAACGGGTTAAGTACGTTAAATGAAACGGAGGAAAGCAATCGAAGGCTTTCGGCACCGGCCGAAAGATCTTTGCTTAATATAAAGATGAAGAAAATGAAACGAATTGCGATTGTAGCAATCGCGCTCCTTATGATCATATCGATGACCGGTTGTAAAAAGGAAATGGAGCTCCAACCCCTTAAGCATCCGGTTCCGAATATCGGATACGGCTTGCCGGAGGATGTAGGAAACATCTCCGGGAATATTGCCAACAGCGGTTTGGTAGCCGAGGGAGACAATTACATCTACTACGTGGATTTATACAAAGGAGGATCCATTGTTTCCATCAACAAGCTGAACGGGGAACAAAAAGTAATCGTGTCGGATACGGCCAGGTATTTAAATTACTATAAAGGCACGTTGTATTATATGAATTATTCCGACAAGGGCTATATCTACTCGGTCAATCAAATAGGGGAAGAGAAAAAATTGATAGCGGAGGTTCCTGCTTACGATATCAATATTATCAACGACACCATCTATTTCACCCATGACGGTGACAACTCCTATATTTATTGCATGAATTTGGACGGAAAAAATCTCAAAAAGATCGTGGAAAAATCCAGCTGGGGGCTTGCCGTAACGGAAGATCGAATGTATTTTATCGACCGGTACGACAATGAAAAGCTTTACAGCGCTTCTCTTGACGGCAGCGACATTAAAAAAGTATGCGACGATAGCGCCCGCAATATTAACGTATGGGACGGCTTCATCTACTACGTCAATCGTTCGGATGACGATAAGGTTTACAGAATCCGACCGGACGGCACCGGCAGGGAGCTTTTGATTGAAGACGACTGCTGGCATTTGAACGTTTACCAAGACTATATTTTCTATTCCAATTACGATCAAGACGGTTTTGTGTACCGAACCCATTTGGACGGAAGCGGTAAAATCGCTCTTACGACGGAACCGGGCAAGTATATTAATATTGCGGATAACCGCCTGTATTACTTCTCCGAAGTATCCGGGGAATACAAAGCCACCTACCGCATTCACCCCAACGGCACCCAAAAAGAAACGGTAAACTACAGAAAAGATAAGAAGAAAGAAACCGAGGAAACCACATCGATTACTTTTGAAACGTTTAGTGTCGGATAAACATCTGTCCGACTTACGAATATAAGCATGAATCAATAAGAGTAAAGGAAGTTAACAATGGATGTAAGCACAATCAAATCTTTAGCCGATCGTATCATCCGCAATATGAACAAAGTCATTGTGGGAAAGGAAGACGTCATTCGAAAGGTAATCGTAGCCCTGATCTGCTCCGGTCATGTATTGATCGAAGATGTTCCCGGAACGGGAAAGACCATGTTGGCAAAGTCCGTAGCTCGGTCCATCCAAGCTACGTTCAAAAGAATCCAGTTCACCCCGGACTTGTTGCCTTCGGACTTAACGGGTATTAACTACTACAATCAAAAAACCGGTGATTTCGTATTTCGCGAAGGGCCGGTATTTACCAATATCCTGTTAGCCGACGAAATCAACCGTGCTACACCTCGAACCCAGTCCAGTTTATTGGAATGTATGGCGGAACGGCAGGTGACCATCGACGGTACGACCATGAAGCTGGCACTTCCTTTCTTCGTCATCGCCACCCAAAACCCGGTGGAAACCCAAGGAACCTTCCCTCTTCCGGAAGCCCAGATGGACCGTTTTTTCATGAGGCTCCGCATGGGATACCCGAATGCGGACGAAGAAGCCGGCATCCTGTCGCGCTTTCAAACGGAAGATCCTTTGGAGAATTTAGAAGAGGTTTGCACCGGAGAGGATATTATCGTAGCCCAAAATCTGTTCCGACAAGTCCATGTTTCCGAAGACGTGAAAAATTACATTGTTCGAATTATCTTCGGTACGAGGCAGCATGATCGCATCCTTTTAGGCGTAAGCCCTCGAGGAAGCCTTGCGCTGATGAACGGCGCCCAAGCTTTCGCCGCCATGCAAGGAAGGGATTACGTAACGCCGGACGATGTAAAGGCTATGGCTCCTTCCATTTTGGCCCACCGCTTGATTTTAAGAGGACACTCCGTCTCTACCGGTGTGGAAAACGCCGAATTGGTCATTGAAGATTTATTAAAGAAAATCGAAGTCCCTACGGAAAAGCTTTAAAAAAGTTTCTTTCGCCATGAAAGGGTGAATTGCTCGGGCAATTCGCCCTTTTGTTATTTGGAAATTCAAAAAACGTATACGATCTTTCTATCCGGATATAATCCCCTTCAGTAAAGTAAAAGGATGAAAGAGAATGATACTGTTTTTTGTGCTGTTCATGGCGGACTACCTTCTTACCTATATCGGTCTTCAATGGGGATATATTATAGAAGCCAATCCCTTCATGAAAGGGTTTATGAATTTAAAGCTGCTGCCCGGTACCCTGTTGAGGACCCTTTTGGCTTTGCTCATATGCTATCTTCTTTATTCCATTAAAAAAGGCAATATAAAAGCCTATCGAAGGCTAATCGGCTTTGTAACCTTTGTCTTATTGTTCGTAATCGGGCTTCATGCTTATTGGATTTACCGGGCGGCCGTTGCTTGATTATCTCCAAGCGCCGGTATCCAAAAAGCGCCGGGCGTTATTATGAGCCTTTTCCACGATTTCAGGAGGATAACCCATTAATCGAAGGAGCTGTATGGCGTTTCGAGTTCCGGTTTTTCCGGGGTAGAGAATATAGTCGAAGGTGATATCGTCATCGGTAATATGTTCTTGGAAATGATAGTTTTCATAGAGCTCCGCCAAAATTTCGGCAAGCTCAATGTCATGGGTAGCCGCCATACACAAAGCCCCGGACCGGCTGAAATTCTTCAATATTTCCGAGGAAGCGGCAATACGCTCGATGGTGTTCGTTCCCCTTAATACCTCGTCGATAAAGCATAAAACATTCTTTTTTACCTCAACTGCATCCAAAATTCTTTTAAGGGATTTGATTTCCACGATGTAGTAGCTTTCTTGCGAAACGATATCGTCTCTTAAAGCCATGGAGGTATATACGTTCACGATGGAGCTTCGGTATTTTTCGGCGAAACAAGTGCAAATCGTCTGTGCGAAGATGGCATTTATGGCGACAGTCTTTAAGAAAGTCGATTTTCCGGATGCATTGGATCCCGTAATCAAAATGCATTTATCCATGTATAGGTCATTCGGAACGGGATAAGATATCAAAGGATGGTACGCCTTTTTTTGTATCATTCTCAAAGGGCCTTCTTGCAAAAATTCCGGGGTACACCAAACGGGATAGGTCCCTCTTACCGAAGCGACGGAGATGTAGGAATCGATTTTGCCGAGAAGGCAATATAATTGAAGAAATTCATTCCTTTTTTCCTGTAGCAGCTTCATGAATTTCCCGTAAAGAATCAGCTCCAACAAAAAAGCCGCCTTGAGATATTCCAAAATAATATTTTGGCTTTCAAAGATAAAATAATGAAACCCCTTGATTTTCATGGAGTGAACATCTCTTAAGGCTTTTCTTAAAGGAAAGTCTTTCAAGACGGCATAATTTTTCCTCTTTATTTTCTCGCCGCACTTAATCAAATCCACAATCCACGTTAATACGGTTAAATTTTTTCGGATACGTTTGCTGCCGGTATAATGGGTAATAATATTGCCGGCCAATAAAAACGCCGTAACGATACCAAGGGACCGGTCGATAAGAAAAAGAAGAGGAGATAATAGCAAAAGGACCGCCTGCAAAACATATCTTATATTCTTTTCCGCAATATCACCCGAATGCTCAAAGAAGTATTTGGAAAAGTCGAAGTTTCGGTTCTTTCCGTACTCCATCAAGTGGTATTGTATGTCCTTTAATTGGTCCGGGTTCTTTTGAAACAATTCCAAGGTTTCGATACGTTTTCTTAACAAAGCTTCGTCTTCTTCCGTACGCCGCATCATGTAATACAAGTACTGTTCTCCGCATACGCTCATGGTATGGTTGATTCGATTATACACATCATCCATCAGAAGGTCGTTCCACGTAATATCGTCAATAAAAAAACCATCCTCTTGTCGAGCCATATTCTTGTAAAAAGCGGATATAGGATCAAAATCCTTTACAGGCTCGTCAAGCCGGTCCTCTTCGCTTCCCCACACTTGCTCAATGTATTTTTTCAGTCTTTTTTCACGGCGCTTTTTTTGAATAATATCCGGGACAATAAGTACCGATAAAAACAAAAGCGTGTATAGAAAATATTTCATAACAACCCCTCGACTTCTTTATTAAGTCTTTCAAAAAATACATCCATAAAACGGCTTCTTTCCAAACCGATGCGGCGGCCTTCTTCTGTATAAAGCTTGTCCTTTAAATGCCGAAGCTTCACCATATATTCCCTGTAAGCCGTATCCTCTTTGGTATAGGATTCGGTTTTGAATATATCCACGTCGGAATTGTGTACTCGAGCGCCGATTTCACCTGCAAACACAAAAGATCGGGCAATGCCCACCGCTCCCATGGCATCCAAGGTATCCGCATCGTAAACAACCTTTGCTTCCAAAGACGAAGGGGTCTTGTCGCTTCTCGCCCGATGGGTTCGAATACACTCGGCCACATGGCGTATGAAGGATGCTTCAAATTGGTATTTCGTTAAAATCTCCGCCGCCATACGGCTTCCCACCTCGGCATGATCAAGCTTTCCTTTAGAACGCGTCTCCGCCTCTCTTCCGATGTCGTGTAAAAGAGCGGCGTATTCGACAACCCGCATGTCCGCTTTTTCCACCTTCCCGATATGCCTTGCCATGTTCAACACACGCAGGGTGTGGTCGGCGTCGTGGCTTCCCTTTGCCGACTGCAGCAGTTTCATTACTTCGTTGTATACCAAATCAAACAAAGACTAAACTCCATTCCCTTATTCATAAAGTATCATTAATATATGATAACCTATTAAACAATGGGAATTCAATGCCGATTCCGCTTAAAAAAGTAAAACACGTCCTCGTTTTTTGTTGACAACGAAAAATTTTCGGTATATCATTTATACTGACCAGTCAGTTTAAATCCGAAGGAGAATCCGAGATGCAACGATCTCTTGCTATATATATGAATTGTTTTTATATGAAACTTTTATTATAATAAATATACGGAATTGACAACGGCTTTTCCGGGTGTTATGATTATCGAGACGTTAACGGCCTTTCGGCCCGACCGACGGAATTGAATTTGAGGTATGAAATGAGCAAGTCATATACCGAAAAACGTTTAGGTTGTATTCAAGGGGAGTCGAAAATTCGATTGTCTTTTATTTTTCCTTCGAAAACACAAATTCATAGTGTAGAAAGGTTTTGATATATGATGAAAGCCGGTGACTTATTGCCTAAATACTTGGACAATGAACTAAAGGCCTTGGAATTAGACAGAGAGGATGTTTTGTTTGCCGCACCTTCCGATTTGGATTATTCGGGGCTGTTCAGCGAAAATTGGCTGATCATTACAAAAGAAAAGCTTTACATTCTTCAAGGTACATCCTTTTCCCGAAAGAAAAAAGGAAAGAGTGCCGAGGAAGAATCTACTTTTAATTTAAAAGAAGTAAAAGAATATCCGATCGGCGACATCAAAAGTATTCTCATAAACGACATGGTATCCGGTGGCGTACTTATAGCCGAAATGGAAGACGGTACCGATGTTTACTTGTGCCGTTTTACGGCTACAAGACAAAAAGACTTCGGAATCTTGGCAAGAATTCATAGCAAGCTGAAAAACAACGAAGAAATTCGTCTTCATGAAATTATGCAGGAGCAAACAAAGAATGTTTGTCCTAAATGCGGAAGGTATTATCCGGATCCCGGTAGGAAGGTTTGCCCTCACTGTATTGATAAACGCTCCATTTTCATCCGTATTCTTTCCTACATGAAGAATTACAAATTACGAGCCGCATTGCTTATCGTATTCATGCTGCTCAGTGCCACCGCGAACATTTTCCGTCCCTACGTAAACGGAAACATCCTGTTTGACGAAGCGTTGGCTGCCGATGGACGGTATTACGGTAAGATCGGGCAGGTCATTCTTTTGATTGCCGCCGCCCAGTTGATCTTTTTGATCTTTTCCATCATCCAAGGGCGTATCAACGCCTTTTTAGCCACCAACGTGGTTTACGATATTAAAGTCAACGTGTTCCGAGCCATGCAGGAATTGTCCATGCGGTTTTTCAGCAGCAAAGAAACCGGTAGCTTGCTGACCCGCGTAAACAACGACTCCAGCCGATTGACATACTTTTTCCACGACGGTATGCCTTACGTCGTAGTCAATGCCTTTGTTATGGTAGGTACCTTGGCGGTGCTGTTTTCCATGAATGTGAAGCTAACCTTCCTCATTTTACTGCCGGTGCCCCTTGTTTTGTACATATCCAAAGTCATATTCCCTACGCTGAATACCTTGCATACCAAACGCTATCGAACTGTTCGGTATTTGAATGCATTGGTCAACGACACGTTAACCGGATTCCGTGTCGTTAAAGCCTTCGGGAAAGAGAAAAATGAAATCGATCGTTTTGTGCGTGCCAACGGTCGGTTTACCGATTCGGTAATCAATATTTCCACCTATGCATCCACCGCCTTCCCGTTGATGCATTTATTAATCAGCACGGGATCGCTGATCGTGTGGGGATACGGCGGCTACCAAGTTATACAGGGAAATTTAAGCTTCGGAAGCTTGGTGGCATTCAATATGTACTTAGGAATGCTTTACCAGCCGATACAATACATGTCGGACCTTGTCAATTGGTGGTCCGACACCATGACGGCCGGACAAAGAATATTTGAAATCATCGATGCCGTGCCGGACATTTACGAGATTCAAAACGCTTATCCCATGGACAAAGCAAAGGGACATATCGAATTGAAGAACGTTTCCTTCAGCTACGAGCCCAACAAACCGGTCATTCATAACATCAGCTTGGAGATCAGGCCCGGAGAGACTATCGGAATCGTCGGTAAGTCCGGTGCGGGGAAATCTACGTTAGCTAACTTGATTACCCGCCTTTACGATGTGGACGAAGGACAAATCCTTATCGACGGGATTAATATTAAAGAGTATAAACTGGATGATCTTCATTCGAAGATCGGTATGGTTATGCAGGATACGTTCTTGTTTTCCGGAACCATCGCGGAAAACATATCCTACGGCCGGCCGGATGCACATCCGGAGGATATTATTCAAGCATCCATTGCGGCGGGTGCCCATGACTTTATTATGAAATTGCCGGACAAATACGATACATTAATCGGAAAAGAAGGCCAAGACTTATCCGGCGGTGAAAGGCAGCGGGTATCCATTGCTCGCACCATTCTTCACAATCCGGATGTTTTGATTCTGGACGAGGCTACCGCTTCGGTAGATACCGAAACGGAGATTAAAATACAAAGCGCCTTGGATAGGCTGATTAAGAACAAGACCACATTGGTAATCGCTCACAGACTGTCCACGTTAAGAAGTGCGGATCGAATCCTTGTTATAGACAACGGACGAATCGTGGAAATAGGAACCCATGACGAATTGATAGAGAAGAAGGGTGAATTCTATAATATCATGGAAACCCAAAAGAAAGCCCTTGAAATCGGAGGTGTTATTCAATGACGAATTTAGAGTATTTAGAAAAGAATGAAATTTCGCCGGAAAACACGGAAAATGCGGTAGACGAAGGATTGCAGGAATACACAAGGTTAAAATACATCGATCCCAATAAAGCCGTATTCAGTAAATCCCCGGGCGGTTTCTTAACATTAAAATACGAGGATAAGGAATACAAGAGAATCAATATTCATAGAGCGTTCCCTTTTACAAGACCGAATCAATACATATCGGTCAGCGACAGTAAGATGAACGAAATCGGGTTCATACTGGACTTGAACGAATTTCCCGAAGAACAGCGCAATTTGGTAGAGGAGGAATTATCGGTACGGTACTTCACCCCGGAAATAATTAAGATCAACAGCATCAAAGAGGAGTTCGGATATTACTACTGGGATGTGGTTACCACGGCGGGACCTCGCAAGTTTACCGTACAAGGAGGTCACAGCAATATGAAAACCATCGAAGAGATTCGTTTGCTTATCATCGACGTGGACGGCAACCGTTACAAAATCAATGACGTTACCAAGCTCGACTCGAAACATTTGAAAACTATCGGCGCAATTATCTAGGAGGTGTTTTTTCTTTGAAGCTTATTTACGAGCTCCCAATAGAGATCAAAAAGAAGTATCCCGACCTTTTGATGGGCAAAACCCTTCTGTATTGCGTTCCTGTGGATTTAAATATTGCAGGTACCTTCTCCGACGGTTATGTAGCCGTCACCCGTGACTATATCCTCTATCTTTCGTTGAAAGAAACACCGGAAGTGTACCGTATTCAAGATTATGAATCCTTTGAAAGTACGGCAGAGGTAGGGGACGGAATTCTCATCGGAAGGAAAAACGACGGAGAAAGCTATATTCTCGCTCGTTTCTCCATGAGATATGTGCCGAGATTTAAGTTTATTGCCCGAGCGTTAAACCAAATCCTGACTCTTGGCGAATCGAAAATCGTCTCTACGGACGAAGACAATATTTGCCCGAAATGCGGCAGGACCTATGCCCAAGGTACGAACGTATGCCCGTCTTGTATCAATAAAGGGGATATGTTTCGGAAATTGATGACCATCGCGGCTTCCAAATGGTATCTGTACGTCATCGTATCGGTCATTTTTATCGCCATAACCGCTTTAAGGTTGATTAACCCCCAAATTTCGAGATCGTTGATCGACAACTATATCAACGTTCAAGACAAGACCGTAACTCCCGACGTGAAAGGGATGCTGCTTTTGGTAGGGTTAATGGCCGTGATTATGGTTTCCGACTCGCTCCTTACGATTATCCGCGGCCGCGTCATGGCCAAGGCCGGTGCCGAAATGGCCAAGGACCTGCGGGAAATGGTATATGAAAAGATACAGTCCTTGTCCTTAGGCTACATCGGAAAAAGAAAAACCGGAGACTTGATGAACAGAATCACGGGAGATACCGATCGAATCTCCAACTTCATGGTAAGCACGGCACCGAACGTCGTCAACGAGCTTCTCACCATGGTAGGGATATTGATCATTATGTTCTCCTTTAACTGGAAGCTGGCCTTGATCGTGCTGATCCCGGTTCCCTTCATTTTGATTGTCATGCGGCTGTTCCGAAGGTTCATTTGGATGCTGTATCGAAGAGAATGGAGACAAAGCGACCGTGCAAACTCCCTGCTGCAGGATATCATCTCGGGTATTCGCGTAGTAAAATCCTTCGGGAAAGAAAAATATGCCGTCAGCCAATTTCAAAAGGAAAGCAAAAAGCTCGCCGATATAACCGTGTACAACGAAAAGACATGGCAGACCTTGTTCCCGGGATTAATGTTCGTCATGGGTATCGGAAGCTTCTTCATCATGCTGATCGGGGGACGAATGGTACTGGACGGAACCATGAAGATCGGGGAATTGGTCCAGTTTACGTCCTACGCCAATATGCTATACGGTCCTTTAAACATGATCAGTTTCTTCCCGAGAGCCATTTCCATGGTTGCCACATCAACGGAAAGAATTTTCGACGTCATTGAACAGGATCCGGATATAAAGGAAGCGCCTAATGCCGTAAGTCACGAAATCCAAGGTGAAATTACCTTCGACAACGTTACCTTCGGCTACCAATCCTACGAACCGGTTTTGGAAAACATCAATATTACCATCAAACCCGGTGAAATGTTAGGATTGGTGGGACATTCCGGTGCCGGTAAATCCACGTTCATCAATCTTGTCATGCGTCTATACGACGTGGACGAGGGATCAATCAAAATCGACGGCATCGATCTTCGCCATATAAAGAAAGAGGATTTAAACAGGCAGATCGGCGTCGTTCTGCAGGAAACCTTCCTCTTCTCCGGCTCCATACTGGAAAACGTCCGCTACTCCAAACCCGATGCCACCTTTGAAGAGATTATCCTCGCCTGCAAGCTGGCCAATGCCCACGACTTTATCATAAAGCTTCCGGACGGATACGACACCTTGGTAGGCGAAAGAGGACACCGCGTATCCGGAGGCGAACGCCAGCGTATAGCCATAGCGCGAGCCATTTTGTCCAATCCCCGTATCCTCATACTGGATGAAGCCACTTCTTCCTTGGACACCAATACGGAGCTGAAGATACAAGAAGCATTGAGACGATTGGTCAAAGGCAGAACCACCATCGCCATCGCCCACAGGCTTTCCACCTTAAAATTTGCCGATCGCTTGATGGTTATCGATAAAGGGAAAAAGGCCGAGCTGGGTACCCATAAAGAGCTTATGGACCTGAAAGGAATCTACTACGGATTGGTGGCTGCGCAGTTGAAAATGTCGGAATAACATACATAATGATAAAGCGGGACAAAGCTCCCGCTTTTTTAATGCACATATTTTCAAGAAAAAGAAACCCGCATCTTGTTCGGATGCGGGTTTCGTATAATTCCGGCAGCGACCTATCTTCCCGAGGCGCCATGCCCCGGTATTTTCAGCACCGAGAAGCTTAACTGCCGTGTTCGGGATGGGAACGGGTGGGTCCTTCTCGTTATTGCCACCGAAAATCTTTATTCTCTTCGCGCGCTTTTTATCGCACCCTCAAAACT